>NZ_CDWRCK010000230.1:0-6712 GCF_977927595.1 Frankia sp. CcWB3 | reverse complement strand
CGACAGATCCAGGAAACGCGCGAGCACGCTCGGACGGGATCCCGCCGTTCCGATCTCGGAGTCGGCTACAGCGAGTTGTCGACTTACGCGTCGCACGGTGACCGCAGCCTCGGCCTCCGCGTCGAGGGGGAAGGAACGGACGAAGGTCACGTCCATCGACATCACCTGGGTGGCCGATCTGGTGGGCAGTATCCGGCTGTGCGCCGAACCGTGGCGGTCGCCGGCCCAGGCCTGGGTATAGAGCAGCAGGGGAGCGAGGGGATCGGATGCCGAGGGTTTCTCCCGTGCCTCGGGTGGGCGCGTGGGCCAGTCGCCAGGCGTGTCCAGATGCAGGCTGGCGGCGCGCACGCTATCGCTCTTCCCGAGCGCGGCGGCGGCGGTGAGGGAGATCTCGGCGAGTACGGCGAGTGCGCCGGTGGTGAGGCCGACGCTCGGTACGGGAACGGGGAGCTCGGGACCGGGGACCGAGGACGTCCAGGTTGGCCCGGCACGGGCCAACCTGGACGTCAGGATCGGGCGAGGTGAACCAGGATTAGACGAGGTCGAACCGGTCGAGGTTCATCACCTTGACCCACGCCGCGACAAAGTCGTGCACGAACTTCTCCCGCGCGTCGTCGCTCGCGTAGACCTCCGCGAGCGCGCGCAGCTCGGAGTTCGAACCGAAGACGAGGTCGGCGCGGCTGCCGGTCCACCTGACCTTGCCCGTGGCGACATCACGGCCCTCGAAGGTGTTCGCGTCCTCGGACGTCGCCTTCCACGTCGTGCCCAGCTCGAGCAGGTTGACGAAGAAGTCGTTCGTCAGCGACCCGGGAGTCGCGGTGAAGACGCCGAGCGGCGACTGCTGGTAGTTGGCACCCAGGACCCGCAAACCACCGACGAGGACCGTCAGCTCGGGGGCGCTCAGGGTCAGCTGGTTCGCCCGGTCGAGCAGAAGGTACTCAGCCGGCAGGCGGTGGCCCTTCCCGAGGTAGTTGCGGAACCCGTCCGCCGTCGGCTCGAGCACCGCGAACGACTCCACGTCGGTCTGCTCCTGCGACGCGTCGGTACGTCCCGGTGCGAAGGGGACCTCGACGTCGAAGCCGGCGTTCGCGGCGGCCCGCTCGACGGCAACACCACCGGCGAGCACGATCAGGTCGGCGAGCGAGACCTGCTTGCCGCCGGTCTGGGCGGCGTTGAAGGCCTCCTGGATCCCCGTCAGCGTGCGCAGGACCGCCGCCAGCTGGTCGGGGTCGTTGACCTCCCAACCGCGCTGCGGTTCGAGGCGGATGCGCGCACCGTTGGCGCCGCCGCGCTTGTCACCACCGCGGAACGTCGAGGCCGACGCCCACACGGTGGAGACCAGCTGGGAGACCGACAGGCCCGAGGCGAGGATCTGACCCTTGAGAGTGGCGACGCCCGCGGCGTCGATGAGCTCGTGGGCCACCGCCGGGAGCGGGTCCTGCCACAGCAGCGTCTCGGTCGGGACCTCCGGGCCGAGGTAGCGCGCGACCGGCCCCAGGTCACGGTGCGTCAGCTTGAACCACGCCCGGGCGAACGCGTCCGCGAACGCGCTCGGGTTCTCCAGGAAGCGCCGCGAGATGGGCTCGTAGATCGGGTCGAACCGGAGGGCGAGGTCCGTCGTCAGCATCGTGGGGGCGTGGCTCTTCGATGCGTCGTGGGCGTCGGGGACGGTGCCGGCACCGGCACCGTCCTTGGGCTTCCACTGGTTCGCACCGGCGGGGCTCTTCGCCAGCTCCCACTCGTGGCCGAACAGGATCTCGAAGAAGCTGTTGTCCCAGCTCACCGGGGTGTTCGTCCACGCACCCTCAAGCCCGCTGGTGATCGTGTCCCCGCCCCTGCCGGTGCCGAAGGTGCTCGTCCAGCCGAAGCCCTGCTCCTCGAGGGGGGCGCCCTCGGGCTCCGGGCCGACATGCTCGTCCGGGTTGGCCGCGCCGTGGGTCTTGCCGAAGGTGTGGCCGCCGGCGATCAGAGCGACCGTCTCCTCGTCGTTCATCGCCATCCGGCGGAACGTCTCGCGGATGTCGCGTGCCGCGGCGATCGGGTCCGGGTTGCCGTTCGGGCCCTCCGGGTTGACGTAGATGAGACCCATCTGGACCGCGGCGAGGGGATTCTCGAGCTCCCGGTCGCCGGTGTAGCGATCGTCGTCGAGCCAGGTGGTCTCGGGGCCCCAGTAGACGTCCTCGTCAGGCTCCCAGACGTCCACCCGGCCGCCGGCGAAGCCGAAGGTCTCGAAGCCCATCGACTCCAGGGCGACGTTGCCGGCGAGGATCATCAGGTCGGCCCACGAGATCTTCTGGCCGTACTTCTTCTTGACCGGCCACAGCAGGCGGCGAGCCTTGTCGAGGTTCGCGTTGTCCGGCCAGCTGTTAAGGGGAGCGAAACGCAGCTGGCCGGCACCCACACCACCGCGGCCGTCGCTGATGCGGTAAGTGCCCGCGCTGTGCCACGCCATCCGGATGATGAACGGGCCGTAGTGACCGTAGTCGGCCGGCCACCAGGCCTGCGAGGTAGTCAGCACCTCCGCGATGTCCTGCTTCACGGCGGCGAGGTCGAGGGTCCTGAAGGCCTCGGCATAGGTGAACTCCCCGCCGAGGGGGTTGGCCACGGCGGGGTTCTTGGCGAGGATCTTCAGGTTGAGCTGGTTCGGCCACCAGCCGCGGTTTCCGCCGCCCTGGGTGGGGTGCGGGGCGCGACCGGGCGCGACTGGGCAGCCACCGCCGCTCTCCGCATTCATGTCGTACACGACTGCGTCATGGTTCTCGGACATGGGACCCTCCGGGCATAGACGGATATCAAGAGCGATCAGGAACGCGTGCGGTGGAACAGCCGTGACACCGGCCCCAGTAGATGGCCGCGGCCTCGGTGGCGGCCTCGTTGATCGAGAAGCCGCGCAGGGATGACTCCACTGTCACAACTGTCACGGTCGGCCACTCGGAAGAGAAATCGAAAAATTTCGCAACTTTGATAGCCTCAATCTATGGCTAGTCCGCAACCGACCCTGGCCCAGCTGCGCGCCCTCGTCGGGGTGGCCGATCACCGGCATTTCGGCCGCGCCGCGGCGGCCCTGCATGTCAGTCAGCCGACGCTGTCCAGCGCGGTGGCGGCGCTCGAGCGCACCCTGGGCGTCCAGCTCGTGGAACGCACCACCCGCAGCGTCCTGCTCACCGAACTCGGGGAGGAGATCGTCCGGCGGGCCCGGGGGGTGCTGGGCGCCGTCGACGACATCGGCGAACTGGCCATCCGGGCCCGGGAACCCCTGGTCGGTGACATCCGTCTCGGGGTCATCCCCACGGTGGCCCCCTACCTGCTCCCACGGCTGCTGCCGACGCTGCGGGAACGGTGGCCGCAGGCACGGCTGCGGCCGCGGGAGTCCCAGACGGCCACCCTGCTGGCGGAGCTGCGCGGCGGTGCGCTCGATCTCGCGCTGCTCGCTCTGCCCACCGATGAGCCGGGGACAGCCGAGATCCCGCTGTACGACGAGGACTTCGTCCTCGTCACCCTCGCGGATCACCCGCTGGCGGGTGGCGCCGCCGTGCCGGTCGCCGCCATCGGCGGGCAGGACCTGCTCCTGCTGGAGGACGGGCACTGCTTCCGGGCCCAGGCGCTCGAGGTCTGCCGGGAGGCGGGGGCACGGGAGCGTTCTACCCTGCGTGCGGCGAGCCTGTCGATGATCGTCCAGATGGTCGCCGGTGGCCTGGGGCTGACCCTCGTCCCCGCCGCCGCCGTCGGAGTCGAGGTCGGCGAGGGGCGGGGCTTGGCCGTCGCCACGTTCCGCCGGCCCGCGCCGCACCGGCGCGTCGGCCTGGCCTACCGCTCGACCTCGGCCCGCGTGACGGACTGGAACCTGCTCGCCGCCGAGGTGCGGGCCGCCCTGCCGGGGACGGGTCTCGCCCTCGCCCCGGTGCCGGCCGCGGCGGTCTGACGCGCGCCCTCGGCGGGCTCCGGTGAATGCAGCAGGCCGGCCGCGAGACCCACCGGTCGGGCGTCGCCGGCCGGCCGACCACGAACACACGGTTTCCCTCGCTCCGTGCTGGGCATCAAGCGAATCTTGCCGCCGAGTGGGCAGGGGGATGATGGCCTGGCCACGGGCGCGAGTATGCGGGCCGCCATCCAGGCGTTGCGGCAACTGCAGCCGGCCCGGATCGTCGTCGCCGTGCCGGCGGCACCCTCTTCCACCTGCCGGGAGCTGACGGCGCTGGCGGACGAGGTGGTGTGCGACGACGCCGTCGCCGTTCTTCGCGGTCGGGCAGTCCTACTGGGATTTCACCCAGACCACCGATGAACAGGTGCGCGGTCTGCTGCGCGCGGCGGCGACGTCCCGGCTTCCCGCGGGAACCGTGGTGTACCGCCCGGACGCGGCCGTCGTCCGATCCGAGATGGTGCCGGTCCAGGACGGCGTTCCGGCCGGCGACAGGCTGTTCGATCTGGTTGGTGACGCCAGCCTGGTGTTGATCGGCGAGGCGTCGCACGGCACCCACGAGTGCTACGCCGCCCGCGCCGCGATGACCCGGCGGCTGATCGAGGAGAAGGGGTTCTGCGCGGTGGCGGCGAAGGCGGACTGGCCGGACGCCTACCAGCGGATTGCTGGCTGACGGCCGCGAGGATGTCGTGCTGTTCCTGCTCCAGGATGCCGGTCCAGCCATGCCAACAGGGCGCATTGACCCCCCAGGTGAGCGATGATCCGCGACAACGTGGCCTCGAGCGGGTGGGGCAGGTTCCAGTGGAACGCCAGGAGACGCGCCAGCTGCTCGGCAAGGGTCGCTTCCTCCCGTGGATCGAGATCGCCGGTTGCGAACTTGTCGACCAGCGAGCTGTCCAGTTCGAAAGCGGTCATCGGATATCCCCTCCTCCCGGCCTGTTCGAGGGTTGGCCCGACCATCCGGCCCGGCCTCCATCACGGCGCCCGTAGATCAACGGGGCGAGTCGGGAATCCGGCATCGAGCGGCTGTACCGGCCGTCTCGCCCGGGCCGTGTCCACGGCGGTGACCATCTCGGCTGGGACACCCGCGCCGGCTGCCTCATGCCCACTGCCGCCCTTGTCATCCACCCGATTAACACAAATCTCAACTGATCGCAAAAATGCTGCTGCCGCACTCGCCAGCAAGTCGAGGTCTGCGCCGGCACGAGGAAGATGGGTAGAATGCAACGGCCATTCCCGGTATGCCGTGATGCCCGCACCGTCGCCACCGTCGCCTGGCTGTGGTTTCCTGCGGGCGGAGCTGGGTAGAAGGACTTTGGGCCCATTGTCCGTCAGCGGGCAGGGCCAAGCTCCCGCCGGCTCGCCTTGATGAGGAAAACTGATTCGAGGGGATGGCGGGACCGCCTTGCTTCGCGGCCTCCGTATCTGCCCGGGTGCTGCGTGCCCGGGCGGTGGCCGTCCCGGAGAGGCCGCGCCGGTCGTTCACCGTCCCGGCGGTTGCGGAACAGCCCCGGAGCGGTGGCCAGTATTTCCCGCTGCGGCTGATTGACCCGCCGACGACCGGGTAGACGGCGGTGGAAGTATTTTGCCGACAACGGCTGATTGCGTCGTCGAATCGAATGATGTCGAAATGATGCTGACGAGTGGAGAAATCTCATGGCATTTCCGGTGCGAAGCAGCCAACGTCCGGCCCCGGTGATCAGGTGGGATCCGTTCCGGAAGATCGAGGACGCCTGGACCCGGGTGGGAAACCTGCTCGGCGACGTCGTCGGTGGTGCGGAAGGCCGACCGGTGGGACTGTTGGCCGCCGTCGTCGTCCCGGTCGACATCGAGGAGACCGACGACGCCTACATCGTCGAACTCGAGCTCCCCGGGGTACGCCGCCGCGATGTCTCGATCGACCTGCAGGATAACGAGCTTCGGGTCACCGGTGAGATCAAGGAGCGGGAACGGAAGGGTGTGCTACGCCGTCAGACCCGCCGGGTGGGCAGGTTCGAACATCGCATCGTGCTGCCGGGTGAGGTGGACCCGGAGTCGGTCAGCGCGACGCTGGACGACGGGGTACTGACGATCCGGCTCGCCAAGTCCAGGAAGAGTCAGCCCAGGCACATCGAGGTCACCGGCGGCAGTGACGGCGGCAGCTGACCCGGCGGCGGGGCCGCTGTCCGCGTGTCCGCTATCGCCAGCGGTGCCGTGCCCGCCCGGCCGCGGCGCCGTGGTGAATCCTGAATCCTCCATAAAACTACACCGGGCAACCGAGTGCGGGTAGTTACGGCACTTATAACTTCACAATCCCTACCAAGATGATAGATTATCAAAATTCCCTCTGGACTCGCAACGAAGTGGTCGTTAATATTGCATCCGTTGTCTTCCGAGGAGGGGTATGATCAACATCATTGGTGCGGGCTTCGGGCGTACCGGAACGCTTTCGCTCAAGTTGGCCCTCGAACAGCTCGGTTACGGCCCTTGTCATCACATGGACGAGGTCCTCGCGCACCGGGAGACTATCGCTGCATGGACGAGTGCCGCCGAAGGTGCTCCTGCGGACTGGGACTCGCTGTATGGCCAGTACAGATCGACAGTCGATTGGCCGGGTGCCCGGTTCTGGCGGGAGCTCGCCGCCCACTACCCGTCGGCTCGAATGATTCTTACGGTTCGCGACCCGGAAAAATGGTATGACAGTGCGCGGAACACATTGTTCCAAGCGATATCGAACCGACCGGCGAGAATGAGCGCGGAAGCCATGCGCGTGATCACCATGATGAATCTGGTGGTGTGGGACGGTGTCTTCAA
>NZ_CDWRCK010000229.1:2632-7213 GCF_977927595.1 Frankia sp. CcWB3 | reverse complement strand
CCACCGCCCCGCGGCCATACGGACCCATGGCCGCACGGACACCGCACCCGCAGAATGCGCATGGCAGCGGCGTGGATGCAACATGCAACACAACCTTCACGGTTGTCGACCGATAGCGATGAAGATGCTACTTTCAGTTCACACCTTGGGCGAGAGGAGAGAGGGTGACGATCATCGCCATCACGCCGCATCGAACGCCCGTACGTACCACCGTCGCGATGATCAGCATCCTCGTTCTCACCACCGTCCTGATCGACGCCGGCCTGGCCGGATCCGCCGTGGCCGGCACCTGCCCGACGGCCGAGCCCAGTGACGTAGGGAAGACGGGGAAGATCGAGAAAACCGAAAAGATCGAGAAAATCGAGAAAAACTGTCCCAATGGGGACGATGCGCCGCCGTTCGGCTTTCTCGATCTCGTCGACGCCTCCCCCACCGGCATCCGCGTCGCCGGCTGGGCCATCGACCCGGGGGACCTCAGCCGCCCCCTGGCCGTAACGATCATTCTGGACGACGTCGCCACCGCCACCGTCATCGCCGACCGCTCCCGTCCCGACGTCGCCCGGGCCCACCCGGGCGCCGGCCCCGACCACGGCTTCGACACCACCGTGGCCGCCGCACCCGGCACCCACACCGTCTGCACCGCCGCGGTGGACATCGGCCCGCTCGGCTCCTTCCACCGGCAGAGCCTCGGCTGCACCACCGCGACCGTGGACGCGCCCGCCGTCGACCACACGCCCTTCGGCTACCTCGACCTCGCGACGCCCAACCCGTGGATCACCGCCGGCTGGAGCAGCGTCCGCGTCGCCGGCTGGGCCTACGACCCCGACGCCCCCGCCGACCCCCTCACCGTCACGGTCACTCTCGACGGTGCCACCGCCGCCACCGCCACCGCGGACACCTCCCGACCGGACGTCGCCCGCTTCTACCCCGACGCCGGCTCCGACCACGGCTTCGAGACCACCGTCATCACCAGCGCCGTCCCGCACACGGTGTGCGCCTACGCCACGAACGCCGGGCCCGACGGCCCCATCCGGCATCAGCTCGGCTGTGCCACCGTCTCCTGGCTCCCCTGACCGCTGCTGGTCCCCCTGACCGCATACACAGCACACTGACCGCACGCACAGCACACCAGCATGCCCCACGGGGACCGCACCCGGACCCGTCCAGCCATCCTGGCAGCCCAGAAAACTTGACAGGGTTACATGGCGCTGTTTATCTCTACATGTTCGTGTGATGGAAGCCGGTGTGATTCCGGCATGGTCGCGCCACTGTGACCGGCCCGTCCGTCCTGGACGGTCTCGGAAGTCAGACCCATTACCCGAACCCGTCCTACCCGTGGAACGCGTGATTCCAGTGGAGGTTCTCCTCATGGCGCACCCCGCCGTCTCCCCCGCACCGCTCGCCCAGCCGGCACTGCCGACCCTGCCGACCATCCCGCTGCGTGAGCTGGTGCCCTTCCTGCTCTTCGGCGGGCTGCTGGCGCTGCTCGGGCTGTACTTCGTCGGCGCCGAGCAGGGCGCGCTGTCAATCTTCGGCGGGAACTACGTCCACGAGTTCGTGCACGACGCCCGCCACCTGCTCGGCTTCCCCTGCCACTGACGCCACTGACGCCTCCTCCCGCTCTGTTCCAGCAAGGAGACGCTGTGGCACGAACACTGTTGATCCGTGGCATGCTCGTCGGTCTGGTCGCCGGCGTGCTCGCCTTCATCGTCGCGAAGACCCTCGGCGAGAGCCAGATCGGTCACGCGATCACCTTCGAGTCGGCGGGCGAGAGCTCCACTCATGCGCACGAGGCGGTGGGTCTCGCCGCTCACGCGCACGAGGAGTCCGAGCCGGTGTCCCGGACCGTGCAGTCGACGCTCGGTCTGTTCACCGGTCTGCTGCTCTTCTCCGTCGCCATCGGCGGCATGTTCGCCCTGGCGTATGCGTGCGTGCAGGGCCGCCTGGGCGCCCTCGGGCCCCGGGGGACGGCCGCCCTGGTGGCCCTCGCCGGGTTCACCGCGGTCTACCTCCTGCCCGATCTGAAGTACCCGGCGAATCCCCCCGCGATCGGCAATCCCGACACGATCGGCCGGCGGACCGTCCTGTACTTCCTCATGATCCTGATCTCGGTGATCGTCGTGGTCGGGACGGGTGTGGCCGCGCGGCGGCTCGGCGGCTGGAACGCGACGATCGCCGCCGTCGTCGGCGGGCTGGTGGTCCTGGGCGTCGTCTACGCCGTCCTGCCCCGCGTGCACGAGACGCCGGAGGGCTTCCCCGCCGACGTGCTGTGGCGGTTCCGGATCGCCTCGCTCGCCATCCAGGCGACCGTCTGGGCGGCCATCGGCCTGCTGTTCGGCGCGTTGACCGAACGCGCGTCCCGACGTGCCGCGGCCCCCACCAGCGCGATCGGTGCGATCGGTGCGATCGGTGCCGCCGGTGCGGCTGGCCCTGGTTAGTTGCGCGCCGACCGCGGCCCTGCGGGCCGCCCGGTTCCCTGTCGACGAACCTCTCGACGCCGACGGGCTGCGCCGAGCCGTCGGCGCCGCCGAGGCGGTCGCGGCCGGCGCGCTTCCCGCGACGGGAGGGGTGCTCTGCGACGGATCCGCGCGGGCCTGTCAGACCGCCGCCGCCCTGGGCCTCGGTGCCCGCAAGGGTGACGTCACCATCCCGCGGGCCCCAGGCCCACCCATCGTCCCCAAGGTGGATCCGGCCCTGCGCGACCTGGACGTCGGGGCGTGGCGGGGGCGCAGCCTGGACGAGATTCCCCCGGACGAACTGCGCCGGTGGCACAGCGATCCGGCGGTGGCCCCGCCGGGCGGCGAATCCCTACTGAGCTTGCTTGGCCGCGTCGAGAACTGGCTGGCCCGGCGAAGCACCGAACCGGGCCACATCATCGCGGTGACCCATCCAGCGGTCATCCGGGGCGTGCTCGTGGCCGCCCTGCGCTGCCCGGTCGAGATGTTCTGGCGGATCGACGTCGCCCCGTTGACGGCGACCCTCCTGCACCGTCGGATCGGCGCGGACGGTCATGACGGCACGACCGGCACTCAGCCGAAAACGGAGGGTGCCGCGACCGGAACCAGGACCGCGACCAGGACCGGAACCGACTGGACCTTGACGCACGTCTGCCGCCCGCTCTAGCGAGATCCACCGGATCCGGCGTCCGCCGGCGTCGGCGTCAGGGTGTCGTGGCCAGCACGCCCGGATGCCGACAAATTTCTTAAATATTAAGAATTGTCAAGTTAGATCAGTTTCCCGGCCCGGCCGCGAGGCTGCCGCGGCCCCTTGACGCGCGGCACCGTCCGGATGGAATCATGGCCGTGGGCCCGAACCCCCAGATGGCCCCAGGTGAGAGGCGGTCGGGTGGGTAAGCACGCGAAACCGGTAGCCTGCCCGACCTGCAACGGCAGCGGGAAGATCACCGTGACCAGCGACGGCAAGAACGAGACCGTCTCCTGCGGCGTGTGCAAGGGCTCAGGGAAGGCGTGAGCGTCCGCCGGGTGAACCGCGAGGACTTCATCCCGGATGAAATCTGGGTCCGGGACGAGGACGGGTTCTTCTTGGTCCCGCTCCGGCGCCAGGATGATCCACAGCGGTGGTCGAAGCTGTGCCGCGGCGACGACGGGATCACGACGCAGGTCGACGACGGGACGGGCAGGTACGACGGTAGGGACGTCATACCGACCAGTTCCAGCAGCGCGCCGTGGGTCATGGCCCGGATGCTTGACCTCCTCGATGTGCGGGACGGGATGAACGTCCTCGAGATCGGTGCCGGGACCGGCTATAACGCGGCGCTGCTCGCCGAGCGGACCCCGACCGGCCAGATCACCACCATCGAGATCGATCCGGGAATCGCGGGGCAGGCCCGCGCGGCCCTCGCCAGAATCGGCCGTCCGGTGACGGTGGTCGTCGGGGACGGCGCGGCGGGGTTTCCCGGTCGGGCTCCCTACGACCGGATCATCGCCACAGCGTCGGTGGTTACCGTTCCCTACCCCTGGATCATGCAGACCCGGCCGGGCGGGCGGATCGTGCTGCCGTTCACGAGCGAGTTCGGTGGGGCGCTGCTGTCATTGACCGTTGCGGACGGCACCGCCTCGGGCCATTTTCATGATGAGGCGGGTTTCATGCGGCTGCGCGGCCAGCGGGCCGACAAACCCGTCTGGTGGCTCGGCGAGGACGACGCCGATGTCAGAACAACCTGCCGGTATCTGGATGAGCCCTTCGGGGACGCCGCGGCCGGATTCGCGGTCGGCCTGTGGCTGCCCGGCTGCACCACCGGGCAGATCGAGGAAGGCGGCCCAGCGAAAACACTTCTGCTGTCCCACGCGGCGTCACAGTCGTGGGCGTCACTGACCGCCGGGTCAGACGGGCAGTCGGACGGGCACGAGGTCACCCAGTATGGGCCACGACGGTTGTGGGACGAACTCGAAATGGCCTACGACTGGTGGGTGAACGCAGGACGGCCGTCCTGCACCCGCTTCGGGCTCACCGTCACCCCCGACGGTCAGACATCCTGGCTGGACTACCCGGAGCGGGTCATCCCGGCCTCGTGACCCCCGCGGACGAACCGGCGCGACGGCGAACCGGCGCGACGGCGAA
>NZ_CDWRCK010000229.1:0-2143 GCF_977927595.1 Frankia sp. CcWB3 | reverse complement strand
GTCATCCAACGATCGACGTCATCCAACGATCGACGTCATCCAACGATCGACGTCGCCGACCATCGGTGCATCTCCGGGGTCAGCACCTCGGATCCCTGATCCCTGATCCCGGGCCCCGGGCCCCGGGCGATCGGCGGCCCTTCACCGCTGCGGCATTACCGCGGCAGGCTGAGCCACCGGGCCCGCCGGCCGGCGGGCGGCGGTTGCTCGTCGGCAGGACCCGCGCCGACCGCGACCATGGGTGCGGGTACCCGCACCGGTGCGTCCCACCGGCGACGCGGGCCGGTCCCAATGACCGCCGTCGGCAACGCGTCCATCGGGTCGACGAACCGGCCGGTCGACTCCTCGAGCACCCAGATGCGCGCGTCGGCGATGTCGAAGTACAGGCCGACGAGTTCTAGCGTGCCGCGTGCCAGGGCACGGCGCACGGCCGGATGCGCGCGCAGGTTCTCCAACTGCTGCGCCACGTTGGCGCGGCCCAGCCTTTCCACCGGGAGCAGATCCTCCGTGCCGGCAGGGGGCGTCCGCTCAAGCGAGGCGGCGGCGTGCGACAGCCAGCCCGCCAGGGCCGAGTCGGGTGCGCCGTCGAGCGCGCCGGACAGCAACGCCTGCATGGCGCCACAGCCGGAATGGCCACACACCACGAGCGAGGGCACCCGCAGGACGTCGACGGCGTAGTCCAGCGCGGCGGTCACCGACAGGTCGCCACCGCGTCGCAAGGGCGCGTCCGGGTCGGATCCGGCGGGGTCGTCCACCGGGACGATGTTCCCGACATTACGGATCGTGAACAGGTCACCGGGACCGCTACTGGTGATGATGTTGGGAACAATGCGAGAGTCGGCGCAGGTGAGGAACAGGGCGCCGGGCTGCTGTCCCCCGGCGAGCTCGTCGAAGGTGCCCCGCAGGAGCGGGGCGGCCCGCCGGTGGAACTCGTTCACCCCGAGCAACATTGTGCTGACGTGCTGGACCGTCAGGTCGGGGGAGGCCTGCGCCGGCACCGACGCCGCCGGGTCCGGGACTGGGTCCGGGTGGATCGCCGGCGGAACGACGCCGCCGGGCTGGGAATCCGACGACCGCGACTCCGACGAATGGGAATCCGACGGTGACGACGCGAGTTCCAGCTCCTGCCACTGCGACCAGGGCGCGAACCAGCGCGGGAGGTGCGGGACGACGGTGCGGCGCCGCTGCTCCGCGACCTCGGCCGGCCGGCGGAACCAGACCTGGCCGACCTCGTCGACGCTCACCGTTCCGCCGGACGCCTCGTGGTTCGCGCACCAGCCACGCAGATGCTCATAGGCGGCGTGGTCAAGGTAGTCGACGATGAGTTCGATTGAGACGGGGGCACCGACGGGGATACGGCCCAGGATCCGCGCGAGGCGGGGCAGGGACAGGAAGCTCAGTGTCCCCTCGACTTCTACCTGCCAGAGCTCGTCGGTGCGGACCAGCCGGACACTCGACCACAGCACCCGGCGCAGGACCAGGGCGAGCGCGGTGAGCAGACCCAGGGCGACACCCTGCAGGAGGTCGAGGGCGACGACACCGACGATTGTCACCAGGTAGACGGGCAGCTCCCCGTGCCGGCGGACGTGGCGCAGATGCGCGACGTCGACCAGCCGCGCACCGACGACGAGCAGGCCGGCGAGGGCGGACAGCGGGATCCACTCCACGGCACGGCCCAAGAACACGGCGAACAGCAGCACCCAGACGCCGTGCAGGACGGCAGACTTCCGGGTACGCCCGCCGGAGGCGACGTTGGTGGAGCTGCGCACGATCACCCCGGTGATCGGCAGCCCGCCGACCAGGCCCGAGGCGAGGTTCGCCGAGCCCTGCCCGAGCAGCTCGCGGTCGAGGTCGACGCGCGGCCCCCGCCAGCCTCGGGTGGTGGCAAGCTGGTCCACCGCGACGGCCGAGAGCAGGGACTCGACGCTGGCGACGATGACGATGGCCAGCGCGATGCCGGACCAGTCACCGCGCGGGAGGCCCGGCAGGGCGACCGCGTCGAACAGGGACGAGGGCAGGTTGACCCTGGGCAGGTCGAAGCCCGCGACGGCGGCGAGCAGGGTGCCCGTCACGACCGCCGCGAGATAAGCGGGGATGGCTCGGACGGCGTTCGGCAGCCTCTTCGGCAAGCGGGGCCAGAGGA
>NZ_CDWRCK010000228.1:0-6743 GCF_977927595.1 Frankia sp. CcWB3 | reverse complement strand
CTGCCTGATGAACATCTTCTACAGCGAGTTCAAGAACGTCATCGCCCGGCTGGCACCGGTGAAGGAGTTGCTGCGGGAACGAGAGTGGCACGTGACCCCACGCACCGTGCCGCAGCCCGACCCGGTCACGCCGGACAGCGCGACCGCACCTCCAGCCGGCTTCGCGGCGGGCGGTGTGGTCCCTTACCCCGAAGCCAGGTCATGACCACACCAGGCGACCCTCGAAACATCGTGCCGAGGTCCCGAGTTCTGCCCGCGCCGGCTCTCCCGTCCTGGTGGGCGCAGCCCCCACCGCCACCGGTGCCACCGCCGCCACCACCGTTACCGCCACCGAGGGAGCGGCCGACGGTGCCGGTCCGGACCTCGGCCCGGCCGCGGGCCGGGGAGGCAGGTATCACCGGAGAGACCGGAGGAAACCGCCGCGGTCGTCGGCAGACGACGGTGGGCGATCCCAGGCTCGAGCTGGTCGACCTGGGCGGGTTCCGCGGCGTGGCGGCGATCTCGGTGATCATTTTCCACGCCTATCAGTTCTGCCGCGGGGATGGCAACACGTCGTACGCGGGTACATTCCTCGGCCAGGTCCTCGGCGCCTTCGACGGGATGATCAGTTGGTTCTTCCTGGTCTCCGGGTTCCTGCTGTATATGCCGATGGTGAACCGGGTCAGGGCCGGCCGGACCCAACGGTCACCCACAGACACGCTCATACGTCGTGGGCTGCGGGTTCTTCCGCTGTACTACACGGCGCTCATCATCGTATGGGCGGCGCGCAACCCCGGCCTGCCCGGCGACTGGATCGACCTGGTCGAACACCTGACCTTCACCCAGGTCTTCGACAGTAAACGGGTATTTTACACGATCGGCCCGGCCTGGTCGCTGGCCGTCGAGGTCTACTTCTATCTCTACCTCGCCCTGGTCGCCGGCTGGCTGCGGCGGCGGCAGACCCATCGACTACCCGAGGCGCATCGCTGGCGGCGGCTCTGCCTGCCGCCGGTCCTGCTGATCGTGGTGTCCGCCGTCTGGATCGTCTACGCGGTCTACATCGTGCGGGCCCAGCACGACCAGTGGGCGTACTGGTTCTCGCCGCAGAACTATGCCGGCAACTTCGGCCTCGGAATGATCACTGCGGTTCTCTATGTCCGCCGCGGTCGGGAACGGCCGTTGTCCGCCCCGCTCGCGTGTGCGTTGCGGTTCGTCGCCGCCGGGCTCATCATCGCTGACGCGATGGTCCGGGGGCACACCGCGGCATCGTTCGAGGCGTTCTCCACGCTGAATTCGATCGGTTTCGGTGTGCTGTTCGCCGCGTCCGTGCTGGCGCCCCGCGACACGCTGTGGCGCCGGTTCTTCGCCACCCCGGCATTCGTCTGGCTCGGCATGATCAGCTACAGCGTGTACCTGTGGCATGAGCCGATTCTGCTGCTAGTGCTGGACCGGCACGGGCTGGTCAGTCATGCGCCGTCGGCGTTTCCGTGGGTGGCCGCCCTGCTGGTCACGGCCGGCATCCTCGGTGGATGGATCAGCTACGTCGTCCTGGAGAAACCGGGCCGCCGGCTGTCCATCCTGGTGGAGAAGCTTCGCTACACCCCGGTGCCCGCCTCGGTGTCCGCCGCCTCGGCGCGACCGGCACGGCCAGCTCCCTGACGTGGCGCAGGCTTCCCGGTCTGCGCCGGCTGCGCTATGTGCGCTGGCCGCGCGTACGGACCGTCGTGCCGGCGGCCCGCCCACCCCGTCGCCGGGACACTGACAGGCACACGGGTTCCGCCGCCACGTCTGGCACCCTGCCGACCGCCAACGGCCGGCTTAGCGGAGTGAAGTTTTTCGGCCTGCTCCGCTGATAGATTCCCAGGTCAGCAAGTGTCGTCCCCGCATGCGCGGGGATCTTCCGCGCTTCCCTGATAAGGAAGAGGCCGGTGGTTCGTCGTCCCCGCGTACGCGGGGATCTTCCCGACCCGCCGAGCCTGACGCCCGCTGCGGCGGCGTCATCCCCGCACGCGCGGGGATCTTCCCGGATCACCGGTGGACGGTTTATGCAGCCGGGGGTCGTCCCTGTGGCGTTGCCCTCGACCTCGCGCAGCACGTCGACCCGGCCTTGATCTCAGACCTCGCCGCCGGGGCCCGACCACCCCGCTGGGCACGGCGAGCTCCGAAGGCGCAACGCGGGGGGTTCGGGGGGCTTGGCCCCCCGGCCAGCATGACGGCCACGGCGAAGCCGCCCACAGGGCGGCGAGCATGACCGGCCAGCGCGTGGACCTAGGTGGACTTGAACCACCGGCCTCTTCCTTATCAGGGAAGCGCTCTAACCGACTGAGCTATAGGTCCGTGCTGCGAGTGCAAGAATACAGGACGGCGGCGGAGGAGTGGGACCGCCGCCGCACCTCCAAGCTAATGATCGCTCAGGGTCAGCTCGACGCCGCCGATCATCTCGGCGCAGAGGTTGTAGAGCAGGGCACCGAGCGTGGACAGCGCGGTCATGAGGATGACGTTGATCGCCCCGATGAGCAAGCTGATCTGCATTGCCCGGCCGAACGACAGCCATCCTCGGATGTCGGTGCTGCTGCTGTCGGTCAGAGTGTCGGCCGCGTCGGAGACGCTGTCGAACACGCCGATCGAGTTCAGGACGAACCACAGCACGGCGATCGCGACGAGCAGAACCACAAAGACGCAGAGGGAGAACGCGAAGCTGACCCGGGTCACCGTGAGGGGATTGACCTTGGACAGCTTGAGCTTGGCCCGCCGGCCCTGACCGGGCGGGCGGGCGGAACCGGACGAGCCGGGACCGGACCGGCCAGGAGAGTGACCGGCACCCGCCCGCTCAGCGGAGATCGGCTCGAGCTGGTCGTCGAGCGCGCCGGGGGAGGTCGTGGTCACGCTGTTCAGAGCGCCCGTCGTCGTGGCGGTACCCGCGGACTCCGGC
Organism: Frankia sp. CcWB3; assembly: GCF_977927595.1. Lineage (NCBI taxonomy): Bacteria > Bacillati > Actinomycetota > Actinomycetes > Frankiales > Frankiaceae > Frankia > Frankia sp. CcWB3. The sequence goes on along the minus strand of NZ_CDWRCK010000228.1, from coordinate 3,832 downwards.
GCCGCGAGCGGCCGGTCGTAGGCCGCCGTGGGGCCGGCACCGCCGGACCTGCCCCCCGCCGGGCCCGGCGCGGCGGGGCGTACCGGATCGGGGGCGGGCATGCGCTCGGGCGCGGCACGGTTCCTGTCGGGATTCGTGGTACGGCTCCTCGTCATGCTGGGCGGGCGGACCAGGGAGATGGTGTCGTTCTCCTGTGGCCGCTCGGCCGGGGGCTCCACGCGAACTGCCGGCCCCCCTGGCGTGGCTCGACCGGGTCCGGGTGGCGCCAGGCCGAGGGACTTCGCCGGCGACGATACGGCGGCCGAGCCGAGTTTCCGGGTAGCCGAGCCCGCCTCGTCGGAGTGGGTTCCAGCGGCCCCGGTACGAGCCGACCCGGATGGGGACACCGACGACGTTCCGCTGGCACGTCCCGTGGAGGGGCCACCCGACGAACCTGCGCCCGACGCGCCCGCGGAGGAGGTGGACAAGGACCGCGAGGACAAGGGAGACTTCGCCCCGTCGGGGACCGATCCGGAGCGGGGCGCCGCCAAACCCGACGCCGACGAGCCGGGTTCAGCCGGATAGGCCTTCGACGACCCGGCCTTCGACGACCCAATCGAACCCGTCGGCCCCCCGGCGGAGGACGGCGGCGAGTCCGCCGCGCCTCCGGCCGGGCCGCGGCCGCCCTCCCGCTCATCCACGGGCCGACCGGACCGCCCGGGCCGCTGGAAGAACGGATTACCGGACGCGGGCCCACCGCCGGCCGCGGGCACCTTCACCGTCTCGCTGCCGGTGTCCCCCCCACGGCCGTCCCGCAGCGACAACGAGCGGCCCGCGGCGTCCGCCGCGCGTCCCGGCGCCGGCCCGGCGCCAGCCCGGCGACCGGCTTCCGAATCACGCCCGGCGGAACCGGAAACACCGGAGGAACCGGAAACACCGGAGGAACCGGAAACACCGGAGGAACCCGCGGAACCCGGGCCGGAGGAACCCGCGCCCCTGGCCGCGCCGCCAGCACCGGAGGAACCAGGGGAAGCGGGTCTCACCGTGGACCGCGGGCCGGCCCCGTCCCCTCTGCTCGGCCGGCGGGACTGCTCGGTGTCACGCGCTCCCTCCGACCCGGCGGCCGAGGAGGGGCCGCGGTAGACCGCCGACCGGGCTGGCCGGTCTTCCTGACTGTCACTCACGGACTCTCCCGGTTCGGTCCTGACGGTGTGCACGGGTCCCGCGCACACCCGTCCCCTCGGGCGGCGTCGTTCTCGGCGTGGGTGGCCACGACCACGAGACCGTCAGCCTCTCGGGGCTCGCTCTCAGCTTTCCTGGGGCCCGGCGTCGGTGTCCTCCGCATCAGCATTACGCGCGACTCCGACAACCTGCACGCCGGACTCCAGATCGATGAGCCGGACTCCCATGGTCTGCCGCTGCGCCCGCCGTACATCCTTGGCAACAGTCCGCAATACACCTCCGTTGGAGGCGATGGCGTAGAGCTGGTCGTCGGGATCGACGACGAGTGCCCCCACCAGACCACCGCGAGTCGAGACGATCTTAGCGGTCAGCACGCCCTTGCCACCACGGCCCTGCACCGGGTACTCGGCCAGCGGCGTCCGCTTCGCGTATCCACCGGAGGTGGCGACGAGCAGATCCGCCGTCGTACCCGGCACGACGACGTCCATGGACAGCAGCTCGTCCTCGGCATCGAACCGCATACCGATCACACCCGAGGTCGCCCGGCCCATCGGCCGCAACTGCTCGTCGTCGGCGTGGAACCGGATCGACTGGGCGTTGCGGCTGACCAAGAGCAGATCGTCGCCGGGCGCCACGAGCCGGGCGGCGATCAGCTCGTCGTCGTCGCGCAGGTTGATCGCCACCAGGCCACCGGCCCGGTTCGAGTCGAAGTCATGCAGCGCGGTCTTCTTGCACAGCCCGCGCTTGGTCGCCAGGACCAGGTAGGGGGCGGCCTCGTAGTCCTTGACCGCGATGACCTCGGCGATCCGCTCATCCTGCCCGAAAGCCAGGATGTTCGCGACGTGCTGGCCCTTGGCCGACCTGGCCTGCTCGGGCAGCTCGTGCGCCTTCGCCCGGTACACCCGGCCCTTGTTCGTGAAGAACAGCAGCCAGTGGTGGGTGGTCGTGACGAAGAAGTGCTCGACGATGTCGTCCTCGCGCAGCGCCGCGCCCTGCACGCCCTTGCCGCCGCGGCGCTGCGAGCGGTAGAGGTCGGTCTTGGTGCGCTTGGCGTAGCCGCCGCGGGTGACGGTGACGACCACGTCCTCCTGGGCGATCAGGTCCTCGATGGACATGTCGCCCTCGAACGGGACGAGACGAGTTCGCCGCTCGTCGCCGAACTTCTCGACGACCTCGGCGAGCTCCTCGCCGATGATCTGCCGCTGCCGGGTCGGCGAGGCCAGGATCGCCTCCAGATCGGAGATCTTCGCGCGAAGTTCGGCCGCCTCGTCGATGATCCGCTGACGTTCCAGGGCGGCGAGCCGGCGCAGCTGCATGTCGAGGATGGCGGTGGCCTGGATCTCCGACAGCGAGAAGCGTTCCATCAGCTGGCCGCGGGCCACGTCCGCCGACTCGGCGTTGCGGATGAGGTTGATGACCTCGTCGAGGTGATCCAGCGCGATCAGCAGACCGTCCAGGACGTGCAGCCGCTCGCGGGCCTTGCGCAGCTGATAGCGGGTCCGGCGGACGATGACGTCGATCTGGTGCTCGACGTAGTAGCGGACCATCTGGTCGAGGCGCAGGGTACGCGGCACGCCGTCGACGATCGCCAGCATGTTGACGCCGAAGGTGTCCTGAAGCTGGGTGTGCTTGTAGAGGTTGTTGAGCACGACCTTGGCGACAGCGTCGCGCTTGAGGTCGATGACCAGACGCTGGCCGATGCGCGCCGAGGTCTCGTCCCGGACGTCGGCGATACCGGTGACCCTGTTGTCCCGGACCAGTTCGGCGATCTTCTCGGCGAGGTTGTCCGGGTTCACCTGGTAGGGCAGCTCGGTGACGACGAGCTGGGTGCGGCCCTTGTTCTCCTCGACGTTCACCACCGCCCGCATCCGGATGCTGCCGCGGCCGGTGCGGTAGGCCTCCTCGATGCCGTTACGGCCGACGATGAGCCCCGAGGTCGGGAAGTCCGGGCCCTTGATCAGGCCGATCAGCGCCTCGAGCAACTCGGAGTCGCTCGCGTCCGGGTGGTCGAGCGCCCACCGCACGCCCTTCGCGACCTCGCGCAGGTTGTGCGGCGGGATGTTCGTCGCCATGCCGACCGCGATGCCGCCGGCGCCGTTGACGAGCAGGTTCGGGAACCGGCTGGGCAGAACGAGCGGCTCCTGCGAACGCCCATCGTAGTTCGGGGCGAAGTCGACCGTCTCCTGGTCGATGTCACGCAGCATCTCCATCGCCAAGGACGCCATCCGCGCCTCGGTGTACCGCATGGCGGCGGGTGGATCGTTGCCGGGCGAGCCGAAGTTGCCGTTCCCGTCGACCAGCGGGTAGCGCAACGACCAGCCCTGCGCGAGCCGGACGAGGGTGTCGTAGATCGCCGTGTCGCCGTGGGGGTGGTAGTTACCCATGACGTCCCCGACCACGCGGGAGCACTTGAAGTACCCGCGGTCGGGGCGGTAGCCGCCGTCGTACATGGCGTAGAGGACCCGGCGATGGACGGGCTTGAGCCCGTCGCGTACCTCCGGCAGCGCACGGCCGACGATGACCGACATGGCGTAGTCGAGATACGACCGCTGCATCTCGACTTCGATGCCGATGGGCTCGATGCGGTCGCCGGGGGGAGGAGGTAGGACGTCGACCACGGGGTCCTTCCAGGACAGTGGGAGCAGTCGTCAGGGCGTCAGGGCGTCAGGGC
>NZ_CDWRCK010000227.1:0-6749 GCF_977927595.1 Frankia sp. CcWB3 | reverse complement strand
AGACCACACGTCGGCCACTGTCACTGGAGTACTAGTTGCTGGGTCAGCTCGGTCAGGTTGTCGGCCTCGCGCCGCCGCGCCAGGTCGTCGCGGCTTCTGTACTTGTGGAGGTCGCGAAACTTGATCCGCCGGTGGGTGCCGATCAGATCGGGGTCCGGTCGCCCGGTCGCGCCGTCAACCTGGCCGGGCATCTCTGCCAGCTCCATCAACATTCACGGTTCCCAACTGCATCATCCGAAACAAACGCAACATCTGCAAGCCTTGTGCGCGGGCCGACATCGGCCGCGCCGCGCGGGCTGGACGTCGAGTGCCCGGGCAGCGCCGCGCCCGCCGCCCTGGACAGCCGTCCGGTCGTCCGGGCGAGACATTCGAGTAAACGGCTCGTTGATGTGCTCGGCGTGTACATGCCGTCCCGATCTACCCTCGTGGATGTCCTGCGGCAGCCCGGCACACTGGTGCTACTGTTCCGCGACCTCCGCCCCCGCAGTGAGAGGTCGCGTCGCGGACGCGGTGACTACCAACGTTCGCGAGTTCGGGTCCTCATGATCGCGCGGCGGTCGAATTTGGGGGAGCCAGTCACGGTCCAGGGACCGCAGACCGTGCTCAGGTCCCCCAAATTCGCCGGCAGGGGGCGATCAGATGGAAGTCGACATTGATCGGTGCGGAGATCGGTGCGGGGGCCGGTACGGACGGATCGCGGCCTGAGTGTGCGTGCCAGCTCGTGCGGATGGGCGCGGTGCGGGTAAGGAGTACGGGTAGGTAGGGACTGCATACCGCTGACGGACGGGATACCGCTCACGGACGGGGAGGCGAGAGATGGCGCAGGTGGGAGAACGGGAGGCGCGCAGGGTCGCCGAGGCGGCCCGGGAGGCCGAGTGGCGGCTTCCCTCGTTTGGCAAGGAGCTTTTCCTCGGTCATCTCCGGCTCGATCTGATCTCCCCGCACCCGCGGCCGAAGGAGGGCGACCGGCAGCGGGGGGAGGCGTTCCTGGCCCAGCTCGAGTCGTTCCTGCGGGAGACGGTGGACCCGTTGCAGATCGAGCGGGACGGGCGGCTACCTGGGCAGGTGATCGACGGGCTGCGGCGGATAGGCGCCCTCGGCATGAAGATCCCCGAGGAGTACGGCGGACTCGGGTTGACCACCGTTTACTACAACCGGGCGCTTGAACTGTCCAGCTCGTGGCATGCGAGCCTGCCCACGCTGCTCTCGGCGCACCAGTCGATCGGCGTGGCCGAGCCGGTCCTGGGGTTCGGTACCGAGGAGCAGAAGCGGACGTATCTACCGAAGGTGGCCCGCGAGGAGATCAGCGCGTTCCTGCTGACCGAGCCCGACGTGGGCAGCGACCCGGCCCGGATGAGCAGCCAGGCGGTGCCGGTCGAGGGCGGCGCCGCCTACGAGCTGAGCGGCCGCAAGCTGTGGACCACCAACGGTGTGATCGCCGATCGGCTGGTGGTCATGGCGGTCGTCCCGCGCTCGGCCGGTCATCGCGGTGGCATCACGTGTTTCATCGTCGATGCCCACGCACCCGGCGTGAAGGTGGAGCACCGCAACGAGTTCATGGGTCTGCGCGGCATCGAGAACGGGGTGACCAGCTTCGAGCAGGTCCGGGTCCCGGCCGCGGACCGCCTCGGGCGGGAAGGCGAGGGGCTCAAGATTGCCCTGACGACGCTGAACACCGGCCGCCTCGCCCTGCCGGCGACCTGTGTGGGCGGCGCCAAGTACGCGCTGCGCATCGCCCGGGAATGGTCGCGGGACCGCGTCCAGTGGGGTCGGCCCATCGGCCAGCACGACGCCATCGCCCAGAAGATCGCGTTCATGGCCGCCACCACGTTCGGGCTGGAGGCGATGCTGGAACTGTCCGGCCTGATGGCCGATGAGGGACGCGGGGACATCCGGATCGAGGCTGCCCTGGCCAAGCTGTATGCCAGCGAGATGGCCTGGCTGATCGCCGACGAGCTGGTCCAGATCCGCGGCGGTCGTGGGTACGAGACCGCCCAGTCCCTGGCCAACCGGGGGGAACGACCGGTACCGGCCGAGCAGATGCTACGCGACCTGCGCATCAACCGGATCTTCGAAGGCTCCACCGAGATCATGCGGTTGCTCATCGCGCGGGAGGCCGTGGACACCCACCTCTCGGTGGCCGGTGACATCATTTCCCCGGACGCGTCGATCGCGGCGAAGGCCCGCGGCGCCGGACGGGCGGCTGCCTTCTACGGCCGCTGGCTGCCCGGCCTCGCCGTCGGCAGCGGGACGTCGCCGCGATCGTTCCTCGAATTCGGTCGGCTCGGCACGCACCTGCGTTTCGTGGATCGCTCGGCGCGCAAGCTCGCCCGGTCGACCTTCTACGGGATGGCTCGCTGGCAGGGCGGACTGGAGAAGAAGCAGGCGTTCCTCGGGCGTCTCGTCGACATCGGCGCCGAACTGTTCGCTATCAGCGCGGCGGTCGTGCGGGCCCGGATGCTCGATGAGGAGGGCGAGCCGACTGCGATCGACCTGGCCGACCTGTTCTGCCGGCAGGCGCGACGCCGGGTCGAGGCGTCCTTCGCGGCGCTGTGGCGCAACGACGACGCCCGCAACTACACGGCGGCGCAGGAGGTGCTCGCGGGCCGCTTCAGCTGGGCCGAGTCCGGCGTGATGGACCCGAGCGGCGAAGGGCCGTTCCTCGCCGCGGAGCGGCAGCAGGCGGTCCCGACTCGACCGGCCGTCGACCTGCTCGCCACGGGCTGACCACGCGCGCGCATCGTGTGATCATGCCGGCTGGTGTCAAGGCCTCCCGAAAAGTGAGCTGGCCGCCTTCGCTCACACGGCTGGTCTGGAGGTGACAGTCTGCCATTTTCCGCCAGGAACATCGAAATGGAACAGTATCGAGCACCGACTGTTCTCCTGGATCAGCGTCAACTGGGGTGGGCGCCCGCTGACCAGCCACGACGTTGTCGTCAACACGATCGGTGCGACCACCACCCGCACCGGGCTGACCGCCCACGAGCTGGCTGCACCACCCCACACTCACCGGACTGGAAGGCCCTGCCTTCACCGCCTTGCTGGCCAGAGTCGAGCAGTACCTGCTCGATCACCCGCCGGTCAGCCTGCACCACAAACATGCCCGGTACCGCGTCCTGCGCCGCGGTCCCCTGTCGCTGTCTGACCGGCTGCTGGTCACCGTGATCCACACCAGCCTGATCGACAAGGGCAACATCAAATTCTGAGGTTATTTTCCGGCAGATCCCTGGGGTCCCCTACCAAGCTGGCACGCTCGCAGACCCGCGGGTCCGGCCCCCGTCGCTGCGCGAGAAGCAGGCGTAAAACGAAGTTTCTATACGTCCTTGATAGGAAATGTCCATCCACCGTTCATTGGAACGTTGTTCCGTGCGGCTAGGTTCGTGAATGTGACGATCAGGCCCAGTGAGACCGGCGTGGCGAGCGTTGCTGACGCGCCACCGACCATGCTCGCATCGCTCAAACTCTGACCGCGGACGCTCTTGAGGAACACTTTTGAGGAACACTTTTGAGGAACGCTGCTACTGATTCGCCCCACTCTATTTCGACTTCTTATTCACGCAGGAATACTGGAGTAGTCATGACGGCAAGACGGAAAAGACTTGCGACCGCGCTTGCGGTACTCTGCGCCGCGGCGCTCACCGCATGCTCGTCGAATGGGGGTACATCGTCCACATCCCCAGCATCTTCTACATCCGCGGCGGGTAAGTCGATTATCTATGTGGCGCCCGTCCGCAACGGCGCCTACATCTCTGTCGCCTGCGGGGCGCAGGAACAAGCTTCGCGGTACGGGATGAAATTCACCGCGCAATATTCTCCAGAATTCTCGGCCGCTGCGCAGACGCCGCTCCTCAACGCTGCTATTGCGGCGCATCCCGATGTCCTTGTTGTTTCGGCGGCGGACACAAAGGGTATTACTATGCCCCTGAAACGTGCCGCTACGCAGGGAATAAAGGTAATTACCGTTGCTAACGGGATCGTCGACGATAGCTTTTTGACGAGCGTAATCGGCTCAAACTACTTCGAACAGGCGGCGAAGACGGCCGACCTTCTGGCGCGGCTGGCGAATGGGCGTACGGGGGATGTCGCCTACATCGGCTTCAAGCCAGGTGGAAGTGCCATTACGGACGCACGACAGAAGAGTTTCGAAGCCCAGATTAAGAAGTACCCCAATCTGCATCTACTCACGCTGACGATCGTGAGTCAAATTGATGCGGCAACGGGGGCCGCGACAGCGAGCGCGATCCTGTCCGCGCACCCCGACCTGCTGGGCATCGTCGGTTCGTTTTATCCCATGTCGAACGGCATGGCCCAGGCACTGCGTGAGCGCGGAGTTACCGGGAAGGTGATCGCTCTCCAGATGGACTCCGATCCAATCGGCATCAATGATCTCAAGAATGGAAGCCTGCACGGGATACTGGGTATAACTTTGCGCGATCAGGGCACCGCCGTGGCCGAGCAGGCGTTCAACGCGATCACCGGGAAACCGGTGACGAAGACTATCTCAACACCGCCGTTCGAACTCACGAAGGATAACGTAAGCGACCCGGGCCTGCAGAAATACGTCATGAACGAACACTGCTGAGGAGTCGAAATGAAATAACTTGCGCGTTTCGAACCCTCCACAGGCCTGTGACCTGCGATGATGCTCTCGATCACGTATTTGTTACTTCATTACGTCCCCTGAGTTGCCGCGACAGCCCACCGCCATTCCGACGGAGACCGATCCATGTCAGAAATTTGCCGGCTGCTGACCAACGATTTCTTTGGCTCGTTTGCGCGACAACTAACGTTGTGGGCCGCGTTATCTTCGACCGGAGCGATGGCGGCCGGGGCGGCGTCGTGAGCGTCCAGGACCTCCAGGGCAGCAGCCCTCCATCACAGGCCCAGGCACCTGTCCTGGAGGTACGCGGGATAACCAAACGTTACGGTCACGTCGAAGCCTTGCGGGGCGTTGACCTGGTGGTGCCGTTGGCCACGGTTGTCGGACTCATCGGCGACAACGGGGCGGGGAAGAGCACTCTCGTCAAGATCCTCTCCGGTGCCGAACAGCCCGACTCCGGTGAGCTTCTCCTACACGGCAAACCCACGACCTTGGCGACGCCGGTGGCCGCGCACGCTGCCGGTATCGAAACAGTCTTCCAGGATCTCGCCCTCGCTCCTGATCTGGACGCGGCGAGCAATCTGTTCCTCGGCCGGGAACGCCGACGCACCGGGCCACTGGGATGGCTCGGTTGGCTTGACCGCAGCGGAATGCGTCGCGAAGCGAGCGAGGCCTTCGAACGGCTCGGCGTTCAGATCAAAGATGTCACCGGCCCGATCGCGTCGTACTCCGGCGGCCAGCGCCAGGGCGTAGCCGTCGCCCGCTCGGCGTTCTGGGCGCACACCGTGCTGCTGCTCGACGAGCCCACGGCCGCGTTGGGTGTGGTCCAGACCAGGCAGGTCCTGCAGCTCATCCGCCGGGTCCGGGACAGCGGAATCGCGGTGGTGCTCATCAGCCACAACATGCCCGACGTGCTGACGGTGTGCGATCGGATCACCGTGCTGCGGCTTGGCCGGCGGGTATCGGATATATCGATTGAAGAAGCGGCGACAGAACGACTCGTCGCGGACATGACCGGCGCATCCACGGTGAACGACCCGCGAACGGCCACCATCGACGATGAGGCGAGCAGCACGTGACCGAACTAAACGACCGAACAGCTACCGTCACATCACGGAACGCCCGCGAAGAACCCCGGCGGGCCGTGCCGCCGACCGGTAACGGTGGCTCGCGCCGGCACACAACCTCGGTGGACGCGGTGGTCCACAGCCAGGAGACGGTCGTCCTCGCGGTGTTGTTCGTCCTGCTTGCTGCTTTCGCGATTGCGAAGCCGAACAACTTCGCGACCAGCGGAAACCTTGAAAACCTCGCGCGTGATGCTGCGGTTCTCCTCGTGCTGTCCGTCGGCGTCACCTACGTGACGATCATGGGCATGTTCGATCTGTCGATCGGCAGTGTTCTGGTCTTCAGCGAGGTGCTTGCCGTCAAGGCAATGGAGGGAGTTGGCACGGACAATGCGGGCACGGCACTGCTCGGCGCGGCCATTGCCGTCGCCGCCGGAGTAGCCTGGGGTCTGCTCAACGGCACGCTCGTCGCCACGCTCCGGCTGTCGCCGTTCATTGTCACGCTGGCCACGCTCGGCGCCGCCCTTGGCGCGGCGCAGTTGGTCGCCAAGGGCAACGATCTGACGGCGATCCCCTCCACACTGTCAACGTTCGTCAGCATCGACAAGGTCGCTGGCGTGCCGATCCTGGTGGCGATCGCTGTCATCATCGCGGTCATCGGCGGCGTGCAACTGGCAAAGAGCCGGTTCGGCCAGCTCACCTACGCGATAGGTAGCAATCCCGAAGCCGCCCGCCGGGTAGGTATCCACGTAACCCGACACATCGTTGCCGTGTACGCGATCGTCGGAGCACTGGCCGGCGCGGCCGGATTCCTTGACGCGGCTCGCTTCGGCACGACAAGCATCGGTGGACACGGCAACGACGCCCTCGCCGCCATCACCGCGGTAGCCCTCGGCGGCGCCAGCCTCTACGGGGGTCGCGGAACCATGCTCGGCACCGTCATCGGCGTTAGCATTCCTGCGGTGCTCCAAAACGGACTGGTGATCCTCGGAACACAATCCTACTGGTACCAGATCATTGTAGCGGCCGCACTCATCGCGTCGATCTATCTGGACCGCCGCCGGCGCGAATCGCAGCGGCGCTAA
>NZ_CDWRCK010000226.1:4142-6912 GCF_977927595.1 Frankia sp. CcWB3 | reverse complement strand
CTCTAGGCAGTCGTTGACCGCGCGGCCCGGGTTGTCAGATCCGGGCGTAGAGCGCGGTCGCGTCGTCGGGGACTAGGCCGAAGGGACGAGCGGCTCGAGCCGTTTATCCGCACCCACGACGGGGTGTCCGTCCTCCCGTCCGACGCAGCGAAATGAGGCGACCGCGCAGGGTTGCGCCGGTTGGTCCGGCGGGTGGCGGTGAAGATCTTCAGGCCAGGACCTAGCATCGAGGTTCGTGGAGCGCTTCGTTGTGACAGGCGGTACCCGGCTGGCCGGCGAGGTCGCCGTCCCGGGCGCGAAGAACTCGGTGTTGAAGCTGATGGCCGCGAGCCTGCTGGCCGCGGGCCGGACGATGCTGTCCGCCGTTCCCGACATCTTGGACGTGTCGGTGATGTCCAAGGTACTGGCGGGGCTCGGTGCGACCGTCGAGCGGGACGCCGCCGGCGGGCGGCTGAGCATTGAGGTTCCCCAGGCTCCGGGCATCGCGGCCGATGGTGAACTGGTGCGGCAGATCAGGGCGTCGGTGGCGGTGCTCGGTCCGCTGGTCGCCCGCCGCGGGGAGGCGCGGGTCGCCCTGCCCGGTGGAGACGCGATCGGATCGCGCGCGCTCGACATTCATGTCAACGGCCTGACCAAACTCGGTGCGCTGGTCGACGTCGAGTCCGGAGTCCTCGTCGCCCGCTGCTCCGGCCGGCTGCAGGGAGCCTCGATCTGGCTCGACTTCCCCAGCGTGGGCGCCACCGAGAACCTGTTGATGGCCGGGGTTCTCGCCAAGGGGACGACGGTGATCGACAATGCCGCCCAGGAACCCGAGATCGCCGACCTGTGCGCGATGCTGACGGCGATGGGCGGGCGCATCGACGGCGCGGGATCGTCGACACTGATCATCGACGGGGTCGACCACCTCACCCCGGTGGAACACCGGACGGTGCCGGACCGCATCGTTGCCGGCACGTACGCCATCGGCGCCCTGATGACCGGCGGCGACGTGCTAATCCGGCACGGTCAGGCTGCTCATCTCGGCATCGTCCTGGAGAAGTTGGTGCAGGCCGGTGCCGAGGTCGACGTCCGGGACGACGGATTCCGGGTCGTCGGACGGGGACGGCCCCGGTCGATCGACGTGGTGACGCTGCCGTACCCCGGCTTTCCGACCGATCTGCTGCCGCAGATCATCGCGTTGGAGTCGGTCAGCCGGGGTACCTCCCTGATCACCGAGAACGTCTTCGACAGCCGGTTCGTCTTCTGCCGCGAGCTGCACAAACTCGGCGCCGACCTGCGTACGGACGGCCACCACGTCATCGTCCGGCCAACCCCGCGGCTGTCCGGCACCCGGGTGACGGCCTCCGACGTGCGGGCCGGCGCGGGTCTCGTGCTCGCCGGCCTGGTTGCGGACGGCGTCACCGAGGTAGGCGACGTCCACCACATCGACCGGGGATACGCCCGGTTTGTCGAGAACATGACGGACCTCGGCGCCAACATCCGCCGGGTCTCCGACCGCGCCGTAGCCTGATTTCCACCAGTCTCGACCTGATTTCACCGGCCTCGGCCTGATCCCACCGGCCTCGTGATCCGCCGGCCCGGCCGGCGGGGTCAGGTGGGCGGCTGGCGCGAGCCGAGCAGGTTCACGAGGGCACGGGCGGCTCGGTTCGCGTCCGTGCCGAACACGAGTACGTGGCGGCGGTCCCGCGGCCGGGCGATGATATTCCCGGCGGCGTCGATGCGGATCGGACCGGCCGGTGCCGTGACCCAGGTCGAGCGGATGCCCCGCGCCCACAGCGCCGCGCGGAGCCGAGTGATCTCGGCGGGGGTGTCCACGGTGACCACCGGGACGAGCAGACCGAAGTCGTGGCCGGGGACGGAACCGGCAGGCCGCGGCCGTGCCGGAGCATGAGCCCAGCGCCCGATCGCCATCAGCAGGCCGACGGCCAGCAGCGCGATCAGCGGCTCGAGGAGAAACGCCCCGGCCGTTCCGGTCATCCCGCACCTCCGATCGTGCCGCTCTTCGACGCCACCTTGCATCGTCCCAGACATCCTCGCGGCGGACATGGATTCGGGCCGCGACACCTCCACGGAATCCGACAGAGGAAACATCGCCCGCCGACTGCTGCCACCATCGAGGTAACCGGCCCGACCTCCCTGTGGCCGAACGGCGACAGTCCGATGGAGACGAGGGGGTATGTCGCGGTCCGCCCTGGGCGAGCCGCACCTGAGTGCTACCCGCGATCGGCGCGGATAGCTGGTAGCAACGGCGTCACGACAGAGGGGGCGTCGGACGGCCGGGACGGGAGATCACATGAACATCGGCGTGAACGTGGTGAGTCTGGAGTGCTCCGGGGACACGCGGGCCGGCTGCGCGCAGACGGCCCGCGTGGTTGGCCGGGTGGATGTACGGACGGTGGGGACACTACGCTCCCTGCTGCACGCGGCGATCGACAATGGGAGCGGGCCGCTGCGCGTCGACGTCGCGGGCCTGGAGCTCGGCGATCATGCCGCGCTGGGGGTGCTGCTCGGCATCGCTCGCCGAGCCCGTGCCGCGGGCCGTTCGATGGTGCTGGTCGATGTGCCGAGCTCGCTTGAACGCCTGCTCGTGGCGGACCGGCTGGGTGGGTTGCTGCGGTTCGAGGAGGCCGCCGACCTGGTCCACGTCGGCCACGCCTGAGCGGGCTGCCCGGGCGGCTCATCCGTTCGACCGCCCGCCAGGCCCGTCAGGAAGGGCTCCGTCCCGATCGGGACGGAGCCCGGAGCGGAACGAACCAGGGTGGCTGCGCAC
>NZ_CDWRCK010000226.1:0-4117 GCF_977927595.1 Frankia sp. CcWB3 | reverse complement strand
GTCATCTCAGGCGCGCCCGTGCGCCGGGCGGACACGCGATGCGGCATGCTTGCCGGGTACCTGCTGATCGGGTACTGCTTTCGGGTGACGGGCCCGGCTCTTGGCAGGGTGTGATGCCGGACGGAGGCGTGCAGGACGTGGAGGTGCCCGCGCGGGTGAATGCCGTTGGCGATCGGAGTGCGCGATCCGCCGGGCTGGCCGGGGTGCGCGAGTACCGGTCGGTCCTGGTCCCGGTGGCGTTCGTGGTCGCGGTCCTGCTCGGCGTGGCCATCGGCTACGTGACCGCGGACCGGCAGTCCGCCACCGTGCATGCGCCTCAGACCGCCACCTCGCCCGCCCCGGAGCTGACCCCCGCGTTGCGGACCGCCCCGTGGGAGGGTGCGCGCCGACCAGGCACGGCCCATCAGATGCGGGTCCTCGACGAGCCTGATCCGGATGCCCTGCGGCTCGCGCTGTCGTGGACGGTCGCCGACTCCATCAAGGCGGCCGGGGGCGCTTCCACCATCTCCGCCCGGCAGGTGACGATCGTGAACGGGATGTACTTCGGCGCCGTCGAGGGCGTTGACGCGGCGCACGACGAGTACTGGGCGATCGGTCGCATCGAGGTCCAGGGGCCGGCCACGCCGCCGGTCGACCCGCACGTGTGGCGGCGGACCGGCGCTGGGCCCTGGACGATTGTCCGCAACGGCCCGCGGGCCTGTGACGTGCTTCCGCGCGCTCTGATCACCCTGTGGAAGGTCTCCCCGCCGCCCTGCACCGGGTGACCTGCACCGCCATGGTCTCCGGGGCACCCTCGACGTCGTACGGTCGGTCTGTGCCCTCGACAACGGCCGCGATAGCGTGACGTCATGCGGCTCGTCATCGCTCGCTGCAGCGTGGACTACGTCGGTCGGCTCACCGCACATCTGCCGAGCGCCGTCCGGTTGGTACTCGTCAAGGCGGACGGATCCGTCTCGATCCACGCCGACGGGCGGGCGTACAAGCCGCTCAACTGGATGAGCCCCCCGTGCGTCATCGCCGAGGCGGACGGGGTCTGGCGGGTCACCAACCGCGCGGCCGAGCAGCTCGTCATCACCCTCGAACAGGTGCTGCACGATTCCACGCACGACCTCGGCGTCGACCCCGGTCTGCGCAAGGACGGGGTGGAGGCGCATCTGCAGGTGCTGCTCGCCGACCGGCCCGACGCGATCGCGCCCGGACTCACCCTGGTGCGCCGCGAGTACGAGACCGGCATCGGGCCGGTCGACCTGCTGTGCCGCGGCGCGGACGGCTCAACGGTCGCCGTCGAGATCAAACGCAGGGGTGAGATCGACGGGGTGGAGCAGCTGACCCGGTACCTTGTCCGCCTGGAGGCCGACCCGGCGTTGCCGCATCCCGTGCGCGGCATTCTCGCGGCGCAGTCCATCACCCCGCAGGCTCGGCTGCTAGCGGCCGACCGGGGGCTGGGCTGCGCCATCGTCGACTATGACGAGCTGCGGGGCCTCGAACCGTCCATTCCGACGCTTTTCTGAAAGCGATTCCGCCGAACCCGCCCGGTCCGCCGAACCTGCGACGGCCGCCCGGCCGGCGTCCCCGGCCGGCGGCCGGTCCGTTCCCGCAGTGCGATCATGGGCCGGCGTCTCGAGAATATGGGAGGATCGCGGCGTTCGCCGTCTGACACCGCCCGGCCCGCGACGCCTACCTGTCGCCCGGGGCCCGTGTGCCGAAGTAGATGTGCCGAAGTAGAGGAGCCTGGGCATGATCGAGAGGCCCGCATCGGGAACCGGGCCGGCCGCGAACCCGGAGAAAAAGCCGGAGAACAGCCGGGACGACGCTGTGAGACACCGCCGGGTCGGGGTGGTGGGGCTCGGCACCATGGGCGCGGGCATCGCCGAGGTGCTGGCGAAGGCCGGTCTGGAGGTCGTCGGCATCGCGCGTGACGCCGACGCGCTCGCCCGCAGCCGGGCCCGGGTCGAGCACTCCCTCGACCGCGCGGGCCGCCACGGCAAGATCGACGACGCGACCAGGGAGGCCGTACTGGCCCGCCTGCGTCTCGGCACCGAGCTCGCGGCGGTCGCCGACTGCGAGCTGGTGATCGAGGCGATCGACGAGCGGATGAGCGCCAAACAGGCGCTTTTCGCCCGACTCGACGAGATCTGCCCCCCGACCACCGTCTTCCTGACGAACACCAGCTCCCTGTCGGTGACGGAACTCGCGGCGGGCACCGCCCGCCCGGAACGGGTGCTCGGCACCCACTGGTTCAATCCGGCGCCGGTGATGCGCCTGGTGGAGGTCGTGCGCACGGTCGTCACCGACCCGACCGTGCTGGCCGGGGTCATCGGCCTGGTCAACGACGTGGGGAAGACCGCGGTCGTCGCGGAGGACCGGGCGGGCTTCATCGTCAATGCGCTGCTGTTCGGGTATCTCAACAACGCCGTGCGCATGCTCGAGGCCCGGTACGCGGCCCGGGAGGACATCGACGCGGCCATGCGGCTCGGATGCGGGCATCCGATGGGCCCGCTCGCCCTGCTCGATCTGATCGGTCTGGACGCCGCCCACGAGATCCTCAACTCGATGTACCGGCAGTCCCGTGACCACCTGCACGCTCCGGCACCGCTGCTGAGCCAGCTCGTGCGCGCGGGCCTGCTGGGCCGCAAGAGCGGTCGTGGTTTCTACACCTACGCGGCACCGGACTCCTCCGAGGTGGTCGACGCGGTCGATCCGCTCGCCGACCGCCCGAGGCGGGGCCGCCCGGTGCGCTCGGTCGGCGTCGTGGGGAGCGGCACGATGGCGGGTGGCATCGCGGAGGTGCTGGCCCGGTCCGGGCACGACGTCCTCCTGCGGGCCCGGAGCGAGCGCACCCTCGCCGCCACCCTCGTGAAGATCGAGTCGTCGTTGTCGGCGTCGGTGGCCAGGGGGCGGCTGTCCGACGCCGACCGGCTGGCGGCCCTGGCTCGGGTGCGCGGCACGACCGATCTGGGTGAGCTCGGCCGCTGCGACCTGCTGCTCGAGGCGGTGGTGGAGGACCTGGCGGTGAAGCGGGAGCTGTTCGCCGACCTGGACAAGATCGCGGCGCCCGGCGCCGTGCTGGCGACTACCACGTCCTCGTTGCCGGTCATCGAATGCGCCACGGCCACCAGCCGGCCGCAGGACGTCATCGGTATGCACTGGTTCAACCCGGCCCCGGCGATGAAGCTGATCGAGGTGGTGCCCACGGTGCTCACCGGCGATGACGTGACAGCCACGGTCCTGGCGCTGTCCCGAGTGGCCGGGCGGCATCCGGTGCTCTGCGCCGACCGGGCGGGGTTCATCGTCAACGCGCTGCTGTTCCCCTATCTCAACGACGCGGTGAAGATGCTCCAGGCGCACTACGCGACGATCGAGGACGTCGACACGGCGATGACGGTCGGTTGCGGCCATCCGCTGGGCCCCTTCGCGCTCGCCGACGTGGTCGGCCTCGACGTCACGCTCGCGATCACGCGTTCGTTGTACGCGCAGTTCCGCGAGCCCGGCTACGCCCCGGCACCCCTGCTCGAACAGCTGGTTCGGGCCGGGTTCCTGGGACGCAAGACCGGCCGGGGGTTCCTCGACCATCCGCCGCGCTGAGCTCACCCGCCGCGCTGAGCACAAGATCGCTTCTGTCCGCGCGGACTAAGATGTCGACGGTCGGCGGGAAATCCCGATTCGCGCGGGAGGAGGCTGGAGCGGCGATGGTCGTGCTCGACAGGGACGCCATGCGAGCGTTCGGTCGGGAGGTCACGATGTTCCTTCCCGATCTGGTCCAGCTGCTGCGGCGGGTCGTCGCCGATCCGCGGGTCCCGCAGTCCGCGAAGGTGGAGGCCGCCGCGGCGCTCGCGTACCTCGTGTCGCCGAAGAACCGGCTGACCAACGCGATTCCGGTGGTGGGTCAGCTCGACGACGTCGCGGTCATCGCGTTCGCCTTCCGGCGGCTGGCTGTCGGAGCCGGGGAGCCGATCCTGCGTGAGCACTGGCGTGGCAGCGATCGCGGCTTCCAGCTGCTCATCAGTGCGTCGTCCGCCCTGGCGAGTCCGGCGGGGGCCGTGCGCAAGGCCAAGCTCGCCCGCTCGCTCGTGATGGCCGGCTTCGAGCGGGTCGGCGGGCGGGTGCGGTGGACGGG
>NZ_CDWRCK010000225.1:0-6941 GCF_977927595.1 Frankia sp. CcWB3 | reverse complement strand
ATCCAGATCCCGATCCCGAATTCTAACCCGTCCCTACCCGTTGTATTGGGTGGGTTCACCGACCTTCGGTGTCGTGCGCGGGACCGAACTCCGGGGAGCGTCCGGGCCTCGCGACGGGAATGACGCCCGCCTCCGCGGCACCGACGCCACCGGCACCGCTCGCATGGTGACCGTCCAGCACGAGACGGCCGCCCGCCACCAGGTGACCGTCCGTCACCAGGTGACCGTCCAGCACAAGGCGGCGCTGTTCCTCGGCAGCGGTCTGCTCAACCTGTCGCATGGCACGGCGCAGGATCGGCGGAGCCATGACCGACGTGACGATCGCGACCAGAACGATGACCGTGTACGTCTCGGTGGAGAGCACCCCCAGCCGCACGCCGACGCTGGCCACCACGATCTCGATGACCCCCCGCGCGTTCATGCCGGCGCCCAGGGCAAGAGC
Organism: Frankia sp. CcWB3; assembly: GCF_977927595.1. NCBI lineage: Bacteria > Bacillati > Actinomycetota > Actinomycetes > Frankiales > Frankiaceae > Frankia > Frankia sp. CcWB3. The sequence continues at coordinate 6,499 of NZ_CDWRCK010000225.1, read as the reverse complement.
CTCCCAGGGGGTCAGCCGGCTGGCCCGTGCCCCCGCGTACACACCGGCAAACTTGCCAAAGACCGCGACCGCGAGCACGATCACCGCCGCGAGCAGAACCCGGGGTTCACCCAGAGCGGTGAGATCGACACGTAGGCCCACCGTCGCGAAGAAGATGGGCGCGAGCACCGCCATCACCACGATTCGCAACGGGGCGACACTGGCCTGATCCACCAGGCCGGACGACCCGAGGACGACCCCGCCCAGGAAGGCGCCGAACACCGCCTCCAGCTCCAACGCCTGCGTCCCGGCCGCCGACGCGAGCACCAGCACGGCCACGAAGGCCACGACCGATCCGCTCCTGGCGCCGGGATCGGCGCCAGCCCCAGCCCCGGCACCACTCGTAGCAATGATCCGTCCCAGCACGGCCCGGACGACGACCCGGCCGATCGTCAACGCGAAGATCCCCGCCCCGAGGACGTAAAGCACCGACAACGCCGTGTCGCCCGCCCGGACACCGGTGGTCGCCATCGCGGACACGACCGCCAGCATCAGCCAGCCAACGGCGTCGTCGATGATCCCGCCGGCCAGCGCGAGCTGCCCGACCTCCCGATGGGTCAGACGCATCTCCATGAGCGTCTTCGCCATCACCGGGATGGCGCTCACGCACATCGTCACCCCGAGGAACAGCGCGAAGACCGTCCGGTCGCCGTCGGGGCCCAGCAGGGAGGACGGCATCAGCACGCCGGTGGCGATCCCGAAACCCAACGGCAGGAGCAACCCACCGAGGCTGATCCGGGCGACGGTGAGACTGCGCCGGCGGATGATCCGCGTATCAATCTCGAACCCGCTGAGCGCGACCAGGAAGAGAACGCCGAGCTGTCCCACCGCGTCGAGCAGGTGAAACTGCGCGGCGTCACGCGGAAGCAACCAGTCCGAGAAGGCCGGCCACAGCGTTCCGAGCAATGACGGGCCGAGGAGCACGCCGACGCAGAGCTCCCCGACGATGGCGGGCATCCGCAGGCGCACGGCGAGACGCCCGAGCAGAATTGCCAGACTGAGCAGCACGGCGAGCTGAAGCAGGAACAGCAGCAGGGAATGCGGTGGGATCGAGGGGACGGGCTGGGCGGACGTGAGGGACAATGTCTCTCCTCGGACGTCTCGCCACCACTGACGGCGGCGAGGGCTCCAAGCCGACGTCCGACGACCGACGGCCGCATCGGCGACAGGCCAGCCGAGAGCCGGAATCCCGGATCACGGAGACCGGATCACGGATTTCTCGTCATCCCCCGTCGCCCGCGCGCATGCGATTCGGTCGGCTGACGCCGCGGGCGCCGGCACTGGTACCGATGTCCCTCAAGAAGAAACCACAACGGACGCCGGGAAGTCCGCCGTTCGCGTCATCTCCCGCCGCATGGCGCGGAGTTGTGGAGGGGTAATCACGTTTTCCGGGCCGGCAACCGTGACCAGCCCTCCGCGCTTCCCTCCGCTTCACCAGCCTGCGCAGGCGGGGAGAAATCGGCTCAGATGAGGCCGAGCGCGCGGACCGCCTCCCGCTCCTCGGCCAGCTCACGCACCGAGGCGTCGATCTTCTCCCGGGAGAAGGCGTCGAGCTCCAGACCCTGCACGATCTCGAACCGGCCGCCGGACGCGGTGACCGGGAACGAGGAGATGAGCCCCTCGGGCACCCCGTAGGAGCCGTCGGACGGGATCGCCGCCGAGGTCCAGTCGCCCGCCGGGGTGCCGTTGACCCAGGTGAAGATGTGGTCGATGGCCGCGGAGGCGGCCGACGCCGCGGACGATGCGCCGCGCACCTCAATGATCTCGGCGCCCCGCTTGGCGACCCGCGGGATGAACTCGTCGGCAATCCATGCCTGGTCGCCGACCGCCTCGGCGTCGCTGCGTCCGCCCACCTCGGCGTGGAAGATGTCCGGGTACTGGGTAGCCGAATGGTTACCCCAGATCGTGATCTTCTTGATCTCGGTGCTGGGCACGCCGAGTTTCTTGGCGAGCTGCGCGATCGCGCGGTTGTGGTCAAGCCGGGTCATCGCGGTGAATCGCTCGGCGGGCACGTCCGGAGCGTGCGTCTGAGCGATGAGCGCATTGGTGTTGGCCGGGTTCCCGACGACGAGAACCCTGATGTCCTCGGCGGCCCCGCTGTTGATCGCCTCGCCCTGCGGCTTGAAGATCCCGCCGTTGGCGGACAGCAGGTCACCACGCTCCATGCCCTTGGTCCGCGGGCGTGCGCCGACGAGGAGGGCCACGTTGGTGCCCTCGAAGGCCCGCTTGGCGTCGTCGAACACGTCAACCCCCGCCAGTAGCGGGAAGGCGCTGTCCTCGAGCTCCAGCGCCGTGCCCTCCGCCGCCCGCACGGCCTGCGGGATCTCCAACAGACACAGCTTCACCGGCGTGCCCGCACCCAGCAGCTGGCCCGACGCGATGCGGAACAGTAGCGCGTAGCCGATCTGACCGGCGGCGCCGGTTACGGTGACGTTGACGGGCGTTGAGCTCACTGGCTTCTCCTGGTGCAGATCACGGAAGATCGGGGTGCGGCCCGTGTCGTCCTCGTAACGATCCCGAGCCGGCTGGGTAACCGGTCCTGGACTGGAACGTCTTCTGCCGCCCCAGCGATGCTAGTCCGAGGCTAGTCCGAAGTTCTTGGTCAGGAGGCACGGGCGGCGCGGACGCAGCTCACATCGCGGCGCCGCGATGGGGCACGTGCTACCGGCCGATCTCGGTCCCGCACCGTGGTACGGGCGAGACCAGCGCGAAACGTTTCGCGTCCGCGGTGACCTGAAGGAAGGTGTAGCAACGGGTGATCTGCCCGAAATGGGCGGCGAAGTTGACGGGGGCGGGCAGCAACCCGTCCGCGTCATAGCCGCGCACCGCCCGCAGGCCCCTGATGAACGTCTCCCGGCTGGGACATGGCCCGGCGGCCACCAAGCCGCGCAGGAACATGTCCGCCGAGATCCACCCGGACAGGGCCGCCGGCGGGGACACCTGGGGCGCGTACTCCAGCATGGCCTGCAGGAACCGCTGGTGAGCGGGAGTCTCCTGCTCGAACGGCAGGTAGTCGACGAAACTGTAGACCCCGGCCAGCACTCCGCCGAACAATTGCAGGAGACGCTGGTCGTAGCCGGTGGGCGACAGGATGACCCGCAGATCTGCCCGGGCCACCCGGGCGCCCAGGACCACCTGGCCGAAGGCGGCGCCGGTGACGGCGCCGACCAGGACGTCCGCGCCGCTATCGCGCACCTTCCGGCCGATACCTGGGATGTCGACCGGCCCGGTCGCATCGATCCGGCCGAGCACCCGCACCCCGGCCGCGGCGAGGCTCAGCGCCATCTTGTCGGCGAGGGTCACGGAGGTCGCCGAGAACCCGGACTGGGCGATGATCGCCCGGTGGCCGCCGCGCTCGGCGACGAACTCACCCCAGGTCGTGACGGACGGCCCGTCGAAGATCATATTCGAGTAGCTGAACATGTTGTCGTTGTGGGTCCAGGCCGCTTCCAGCGAGGTACCGGTCACCGGTATTCGCCGGCTATTGAGATAACCAGCGGAACCACTGGCCACGGAGGTCGACTCGATGATGCCGAACACCTGGTCGTCTTCCACGAGCCCCTGGGCGGCGGCCTGGTTCCCGGCGGGATTCGAGGCGTCATCCCGCCAGACATAGATCACTTTTCGGCCATACACACCACCCGCCTTGTCCGCCACCCCGAGCCGGGCGTCCACCCCGGCCCGGAAGGACCGGAACAGTGACGCCGCGTTTCCGGTGTCCGGATAGAGCAGGCCGAATCTGATCGAGCCCGGACCGACGCCCGGCGCCGCGCAGGCCGGGGGCGCGGTCGGCCTGTCGGTGGAGACCCGGCAGCCGACCGCTCCCAAGACGATCAGGAGACTCACGAGCCCGAGCAGCGCGGCCCGACGGTCCGCACGACGGCGCCGAGGCCGGTGCGGCCCGGCCCCCAGAGCCGTGATGCTCCTCACTCCATCAAGCCTGAACCAGGAGGACCACTCTTCGGTGCCATTCCGTTGATTTTGTGAGATTCACCGAAGATCGATCGCTCCCGGTTTCAGGATCCGATCCTGCTTCGGGCTCCCCACGCGGTACCCCGTGGGGTGCGGCCCCGGTCGGCCAGGTCGGCCAGGTCAGAACGCCGCCGCGGCAGCCCGGGCGATGGCCTGGTCAAGGGGGGCGGGACCACCGCTCACCCCGACGGCCCCCACGATCACCCCGTTCCGCCACAGCGGCAGCGCACCGGGCAGACCCGTGACGACCGGTTCCGCCGGCGACGGACGCTCCCGTCCGACGCGGCCGTCACCCGTGGCAGGTGCCTTGCCGCCAGCGTGTCCCTCGCCACCGGTATGACTGACCAGCTGGGCCGGCGGAGCCCAGGAGCGAGCCGCACACGCCTTGTCGACGGAGATATCCGCGGTCTCGAGCCGGGCATTGTCCATCCGGACGTGGGCAACCAGAATTCCGGCGTGGTCAACGACGGCAATGTTAACCGGTTGACCGAGGTGAACCGCATATTTCTCCCCGGCGGCGATGATCCGACGGGCGTCCTCGAGCGATACGGTCATCCGCGACTCTCCCCATAAAGCGGCGTTCCGGTGCGCTTGACCATAGGCCCTGGCTGACTGTCAGGTGGTGGAAGGCGCGCCGCGTAACCACCGTCGCGCATGGCACTCCCGAGTGGCGAACGGCAGGATAACGGCAGGATACAGGTAGACACGGGGTATCCCCGGTTCCCCGGCGGGGAACCGGGGGTCAGGCCGCGGCGACGAACGGGAGGACGGCCTGGGGGCAGCGGTGGATCAACCGGCTGGAGAGATAGCCGCCGCCCAGCAGGTCCAGCAGAGCACCGGCGCCCGGATGATCCAGCCGGCCGACCCGGTGCAGGCCGCGCAGGCGCAACAGACCGGGCAGGTGCGCCTCGATGACTCGCTGGTCGGGCCGGGGAGCTCCGTCGAGCCAGGTGTCGAACTGCGCGCCGGTCATGATTTCCCACACAACTGTGTCCGCGACGGCACCGGTGCCGTCGGTGACGGTCACCAGATGGGGTACCCGGATCAGATCGGCGAAGCCGCTGAGATCCGGCCGCACCCCGGCGGTGACGACGTTGTCACCGACCTCCGGCTCGCCGCCGGACCCGGGGGGGCCGCCGGGGGCGGGCGTACCGCCTGCTCCCGGCCGTCTCAGGGCATTGCGCAGATGAGAAGCGAACGCCAAGGCCAGCGCGCTGCGACCGGGCAGGCTGGCATGAGCGTGCAGGACGATGGCGTCGACTGCCGGTGCGCGTAGCCGCTCGGCCGCCGCGCGAACCAGCCAGGCCGGCTCGACCAGGACGAAACTGACCTGCGCGCGCCGCCGCTCCTCGATGGCGTCACCGCCGCCTCCCGACGGGGTCCGCACCCTCATGGACTCGTGAATCCACTGGCAGGTGATGAGCCCGTCGGCACCGGGAAGTGAGAGGAGCGGCAGATCCTCCGAGCTGAAGATCCGTTCAGGGATCGACGTGGGCATGCTGTCTCCGGTCCGGTTGGCCGGGAGCGACGCGAACGCGACCGCGGGCCGCGTGAGCGGGTTGCTAAGTGCAGGAGCGGGGCTGGCACCGTCTCGCCACGTGCCCGCCCGGTCCGGGCGGTCCGGGCGGGCACCGCCCCCCAGACCACAATCGGCCACGGTGCCCACACCGTCCACGACCCGGCGTGGGCTCCCTGCAGGGGGAGCCCACGCGGCGATGGAACGTACCCGCCTCGTCGAGGCTGCCGGAACCGGGAAAGCCATGACGGGCTCAGCTACTGGAGCAGGTTGTCGAAGTCGCCGTCTTTGGCGCCGAGTATCAGAGCCTCGATTTCAGCTCGGGTATACACCAGAGCGAGTCCGCTTGGATGCCGAGAGTTACGGACGGCAACTTCGTCGCCCGGAAGCTTCGCCATTTCGACGCAGTTTCCCTGCGAGTTGCTCCGGCGGCTCTTCTGCCATGTCACGCGCTGCAGCGCCGCGGCAGGCATACCGCTGTAGATCTTGCTCATGTCGATCTCCTGAAGCCCCGGGAAGCCGTGCCGCCACGGCCCCGACCCACGCCGTCCGCTCGCTGTACCACCGACGGGCCAACCACCGACCGCCGACCGACTGCCAGCCAAAACCATGACGGAACACCCCCCGGAAGATCGTCCCACCATGCCAGCGTGTGCGACTGCACGAACTTCAGCTCACGATACAGCACGGTCGGGTGCACGTGCATCAAGCGGGCGACAGACGCCCGGCCCGATGCCTCGCGCTGCCGCGGCCTCCACGCCGAACCAGTCCCAGGACGGCCCCAGGGCAGCCCAATGAAAGATCAAGAGAAGATCGACAACATCTAACGGAAGTGTCAAGGATGTTGATGTAACCACCGAAAGCACTAAAAATCTTATCACAAACACCATAAAAACACCACGAATCTGAGCCCAGCCCGTCCATGGGGCTCCCCGAAGAACCATGGACGGGTCTCGACACCACTAGGGCATG
>NZ_CDWRCK010000224.1:0-6960 GCF_977927595.1 Frankia sp. CcWB3 | reverse complement strand
CAGGCCCTAGCGCGGTCTCGAAGTCCTGAGCCATTCGGCGTAGGTCCTCCTGCGGTTGGTTCATCCACACGTTCGGATCTTCTACGCCGTCCAGCACCAGCGCCCGGATCCGGGTCGGGAACATGCTGGCGTAGGTGGTGCCCAGCACGGTGCCGTAGGATCCCCCGTAAGAGGTGAGCTTGTCCTCGCCGAGCGCGGCTCGCAGCAGATCGAGATCCCGGGCCGCGGCCTCGGTCGACAGGTACGGCAGTTCAGCGCCGCTGAACCGTACGCAGCCCTGCGCCCACTGACGCCTGTCGTCAACCAGCTCCTTGTACACGTCGTCATCCTCACTCCCAGCGCGGGAGTGGATCGCGAACGGGGAGGCGGCGGCTAGCGGATCATTATCCTGCCCGCTGCTGCAACGGACCGGCGCGCTCCCACCGACACCCCGCTGGTCGAACCCGACGATGTCGAAACGGTCGCGCAACGACGCGCCGAAGAAGCCCAGCCAGTCGCGGATGAACCCGACTCCCGACTGGCCCGGCCCACCGGCCAGCATTACCAGCGAGCCGATCCGCCGGTGTGGCTGGCGGGCCGGAGCACGGATCAACGCCAGGTTGACCGTGCCTGCGGCAGGCCTGGCGTGGTCCAACGGAACGGGCAGAGCCGCGCACTCCAACCCATTCTCACACGATTTCCAGGTTAGCTTTGTCCGGGTGGCCGCAGCGGCGGACGCGGACAAACCCGACCCTGATATTCCGGTCAGCAGCGGCAGGCTCACCGCAAGCACGGCAGCAAGGAATGGGCGTGGGATACGGGCTGATCGGGACTGGCGCATCTGGCCTCCACTCTCCGGTTCGGTCGAGTGCGTGGCGCTTGCGTCCACCTGCCAGCATGAGCATGAATATAGGCCTCGTTACTCTCCTCGGCAGTGCTGGACTGCTCCGACTGCCCAGCCACATACAGGCGGAACGCGTATCGCATCATCATCAGGGCGAACCTTCCGGCCACGCGGAACTGGACGGTGCTCTGCCCGGCCACCACCATAGTCCGCGCCGTGATTTCCCGAGACGTCCATCCAGGAACTCGCCCTCACCCGGCCGGGTGGCGTCAGCGAGCTTTGCCGCAGGACATGTCGCGCAGCCCGTATCCGAGGTAGGTGAGCGAGCGTCTGCCGAACCCTCCCGGCTCCCCTTTCCGTCTTCTTGCCGTGACGGCGGCAGCCACGACCCGCCCGCAGGCGCCAAGACGGGTGTTGGCTGCGGTGGAGCCGCCGGGCCGGACCAGCTCACGGGCTGAGATCCAACAGACGCACCGGCTGGCCCGCCCACCGATCCGGCACCGCCGTCGCGATCATCGCACCCTCGGGACGCTCCGAGGTGGGCTCGGCCGCGTACAGGACGTGCGCCGGCGCCCAGCAGGTACCGCGGGCCACCGCGAGCGCGGCCGCCAGGTCCAACTCCACGATGGTCACCGCAGGCAGCGCGGCGATGTGCTCGGCGGTTCCCGGCCGGGCCCGGTCCGCCTCCACCAGCGCACACGCCGGGGCATACAGAAAATGACCCGGCACGGTGTGAGCGCGCTGGATCAACCGGGACGCCAGCACGTTGCCGTAGCCGGCCGAGACCATCGCCGTCTCGTCCAGCACCACATGCAGCGCGTCGCTCACCGCCCCAACGCCCGCCCCAGCCGACGGTTCAGCTCGGCATCGGCCTGCGCGGCTTCCTCCTCCGTCGGGTCGTAGCCGCTCCACTCCCGCAGCACCGCCCGAGCCCGCTCGGCGCGCTCCGCACGTTCCGCCGGCGTCAGCAGCGTGCTCGCCAACCGCGACAGATACGCCCGCAACGACAACCCCTCCGCCGCCGCCACCTCCGCCAACCGATCCCGCGCCTCCGCCGGAATCCGCACATTCGCATCCGCCATGGACAGCCTCCTTTCGCCCACCCAGCAGGATACGGGTACGTTCGCGTACCCGTATCGGATCCCGGCTACCTGGTAGCGGCGGCCAGCCAGATCAGGGTCGCAGAACTGCCGTAAGTAGTCGGAAGTTGGGTGTGGGCATGCTGCCGGGCGGCGTCACCGTGGGTGGCGTAGAGCGCGCCGATCCGCTCGCGCCACTGGCGGGCCCAGATCCCGAGCTGGGCGGGGTTGCCGTCCCCGGCCCGCAGGAAGTAGCGGCGGACGTGGACCCAGCGGAACAGGTTGACGATCCCGTCCGCCTTGCGGCCGGCGGAGGCGTAGACGGTGTAGAAGTCCGAGGAGATCACCAGCCGGCGCGGGCCGCCGGCGCCGTCGAGCTGGCCGGTGGTCTCGCTGATCCCGACATGGCCGGCGAGCACCGCCGCCGACCGGGTCGGGTCCATCACGAAGCACACCGAGTCCGGGCCGAGGAAGACCCACAGCCACCAGCGCGCCGAGGTGTCCTGGCCGTCGGGGGTGAACACCCGCCAGGTCATCTCGTCTCGTCGGCGTGCAGGTGCCACGACCCGCGCGACCGTTCGACGATCTTCTCGGCGAGCGGGGTGAGCAGGCCGCCGACCTGGGCGCACACCCCCGTCAGCGTCGCCGGCGAGATCCGGGCGCCCTGGCGGGCCAGGCCGGTGACCAGCGAGTTCTGCGACCGGCCCGCGACATATCGCTCCACGAGCAGCATCGCGAGGAACCGGTTCGTGAACAGCTCTTTGCCGATCGCCTTCGACGGGCCGGGCGCGGTCACCGTCACCGGCCTGCCGTAGCCCCCGTAGCCCCCGTAGCCGTCACGCACCGCAGCAAACCATCCCGACAAGCCGGAGATCACCCAACACGGCCAGCGAACCACACACAGCCAACACTGATGAGACCCCGGCACCGATCAACCACAAGACTTCCGACTACTTACGAACTGCCAGCCAGGCCAGCATTTTCGCTTGCGGATATGCAAGCGAGACGCTTGCTGCGCTGGTTTAGGACGCTCCCTCCCGCGACGAAGGAACGATTCATACGGGAGCAGTACGTGTTCTGGGGTATGTACCGCCACTGCATTCCGATCGAGAACGCCGTCAAGCTGTGGGAGTTCATCGAGACCGGGCAGCTCGACCTTCGCACTGGCGTGCTGGACGTAAGCCGATCAGGCTACGGCTTCGCGGTCACGCGTGCCCTGCCGGGGGCCGGAGCCGGATCGACCATTTCGACCACATCGTCGATGCGACCGGAACCGGATTTGACGTCGCCAAGGCGCATTCGCCCCTGCTTCGGGACCTGCTCCGATCGGGCAGCGCGGCGGCACACCCGCCGGGCTGCTGGATCGAACTCCCGGCCGCGCCAGGGCGGTGGAACCCACCGTCAGGTAGCGGAGAAGCCTCCGTCCACGAACAGCGTCTGGCCGGTCAGGTAGACGGCGGCGGGGCCGGCCAAGAACACAGCGGCGCCCACCAGGTCCGACAACTCGCCGTTTCGCCCCAGCATTGTTCGATTGGCCATTGCCGTCGCCCGCTCCGGATCGTTGAAGACGGTCTTGGTAAGCGGTGTCCGGACGAATCCCGGAGCGATCGCGTTGCAGCACACACCGCGTTTCGACCAAGCCTCGGCCTGAGACCTAGTCAGTGCCGCGACACCGGCTTTGGACACCCCGTACGCGCCGCTGTTGCCGAACGCGCGGATCGACTGCTGCGACGCCAGATTAATGATCCTTCCCCAGCCGCGCTCCGCCATTCCTGGGCCGTACCGACGGCCCAGGAGGAAGGGCGCGTCGAGATTCACCGCCATCGTCAGGTCCCACTCCTCGTCGGTCAGACCGCCGAAGGGCGGTCTGATGTTCACGCCTGCCGAGGTGACGAGGATGTCGGGCTCCCCGAACGGTTCGGCCGCCTGATCGGCCGCCTTGCTCAGCTCGGCGCGATCGGCCAGATCGCACCGGATGCCTGCGGCGGCGCCGCCAGCATCGCGGAGTTCCTCCACTACGGACTCCAGGGCGTCGGCACGGCGGCCGAGCGCGACCACCCGCGCGCCGGCACGGCCAAGCGCGAGGGCAATGCCGCGGCCGATACCGGAGGTCGCTCCGGTCACCACCGCGGTGCGCTCCCGCAGCGAGAAGAGCTCGACCAGGAAATCCGCCACCAGTGCTCCCTTCACGCAGCTCCGCGCTCGAGCGCAGAGGCCGTGCCGCGACGCAGATAAGCTATCGGAGCCGACCGGGACGACACGCGGCGCGCGCACGTACCGACCCGCACGGACGCCTGGGCCACAGCGCTCCGGTCCAGGCGCGGGCGGGCATTTTCAGCACGGATAGTCCGGTTCCTCGCGGCGCAACGTCCGCTCGATGTAGTAGTCGAAGTAACGCCGCGCGACGACGGGAAGTTCCGAGAACCAAGGAGGTCGCCGTTACCTCGGACCAGTGCCAGCCGCAGGGGTTCACCAGGAAGAGTTTGTCCTCGACTTCACTGTCCTCAGCCGTGACGGCCATCGAGAAGTGATTGTCCACTCCTTCCTGTAGTCCCCCGGGCCACCCGGCCGCCAAGGCGGACCACAGCAACCGCAGAACCTCGGCCGGGGACCCCGCCGTAGGTAGTCCCAGTGCCGCCGCGAGTTCGACCAGCCCGTTGGTCGCCAGCGTGGGGTTCTCCGCGTTGAGCCACCACACGATCTGGTATCCGGCGGCGCGTCTGTGAGCGTACTCGACTGCGAGCTGGGTCTTGCCCACACCTCCCATTCCTCGCAGCGGCACAACAGCGATTGCCTCCGCGTCGGGTTGACGCAGGCGGCCGTCCAACGCCCGGAGAAGGTCGTCGCGGCCGGTGAAGAACGGGTTTCGGGCCGGGACGTTCCAGATCCGCGGCAGCCGCCGGGGGAACTCCGCTCGGCCCGGAAAGGTGACCGGTGAACCGGACCCAGGTAAGCCCGCCGACGCTCCGTCGAGAAGCCGGCGGCGAGCGTCGTCCTCTTCCAACCCGAGCAGCTCGATCCGGGTCGGCGGCGCGTACAGCTCAGGGATCGAGCAGTCAGCCACGACCACCGGAACGACGCGGCCCGGATGGTCGCTCGCGAACGCCGCGGTGTGCTCGGCTTGGGAAAGGCGCTGGGCGAAGTAGGCGTCGGTGTAGACGGCCACTACCCGCTCAGCCAGCGGTGACGAGAAAAGCATGCCGGTCGGGTCCAGTACGGCCCGGCGCCGCCACTGGCGGGACGGATATGGCTGCCGACCCAACCTATCCCGCGGCCTGGCTCATGGTACCTCGATGCCCTCGCTGCGGAGGAGCTCGGCGGCCTCGTCGGGGCTGCCCGCCTGCCGACGCCCGGCGGTGGGCCGAGGCCGAACTCCTCACGACGACCTCGGACCACTGCGGGTCGTCCGTGCGGGTGGCTCCCGACCCTGCCTGGCGACACGCCGGTCGTCGGCCGACTTTCCGGCGACTTTCCGGGGCCCTGACCTGGCGGTGCACTCCGGAAGTCGACACAGCAACAACGGATATCCTCGACGTAGCCCGTTCAGACTAGTTTGATCTGACTATCCAGATGGTCGCCAGACCTACCGGCAATCATGATCATCTGGATCCTCGCGCCGAGGGTGGGCGACGCGCGGGGCGCTCTGGCCGGGGGTCGGCGTGTAGGGCACCCGGGGCTGGACGGCGTAGGTCAGCGCCGCTGTGAGCGCCGGAAGCCAGCCGAGATAGTACGCGCTCACGGCCACCAGCGCCATGGCCGGGAGCGGGGCCAGCAACATGCTCGTACGGGTTGGGGGCATGACGTACGTCCTTTGTTATCGGGTGTATGGCTAGTTAATTTTGGGGATGTTTTATCGTCTGCCCTGATCCCCCGACAAGTGCCGTAACTTCGCATGTCAATAGAGACATTCGGGAGTACACAGCAATGTGCGTCGCAACCCCGCACCACCACCGGCGACGGTCTTTCTCCAGATGGTGTCGCAACCGTCCACCGGTACTGTCGCTACCCGGTGGAGGTAGCGACAGTGAGCGCTGGATCGCCTGCCCACCAGGGAAAATAGGGCCGCGGTGACCGGGAACCCGAAGGATCAGGGCGGTCGCTGGCCTGCCATCGACAACGGAGTCTCCCGCGACCACCGGTGTCTTCTGCTGTTCTTCCACCTCCTGCACGCCCTCTACCAGGTGCCGTGGAAGTCCTGCTGTTCGCTGCCGGTGGGCGACCCCGGTCACGACGCCGAGAAAAAGAAGATCGAGCGGCGGTTCACAGGGAAAACGAAACTCGACTGGGACCAGATCGTCTGCTATCTGAACAAGCTTCCGGAGCCCGACCGGGAATCCGCGACGCTTACGGCTTTCTGCCTGTTCAAGCGGTGGTGCGAAGGGTCACGGGCCGGGCGGACCACGCTGGCGAAGGAGGAGGCGAGCCGCGCGTTGGAGGCCGCCGAGGCCGCGACCGCGGACCGGGACTGGCCCGCGGTCGCCTGGCTGTTGGCGATCCCCGTCGCCGGCATGCCGGTGACCACCACCTCGCCGATCGCGATGGTGCCGGCAGCCGCGGCCGACCCGCTGGTTGCGACAGCCGAGGTTTCGGTGGCCCCCACACGGGCCACACGAGCGGCCCACGTTCCCCGAGCGGACCTGGAGGAGGTGGAACGCCAGCTCGCCGCCGCCCTGGAGCGGGCCCGACAGGACGGCGAGCGGGCCGAGGCTGCGGACCAGCGGCTGGAGGAAGCCGACCGGGTACGCGGCGACCTACGCGCCCGCCTGATCGAGCTCGGCGCCCGGTGTCAGCAGGCCGAAGAGGACCGCGACGCCACGCTGGCCACCGCCGCCGCCGCGCTCGCCAGCGCCGACGCAGCCGACGCCGACGCGACCGAGGCTCGCGCTCTCGCCGCGGCGGCCAAGCCGAGGAGCGTGAACGGGAGGCCGAGGCTCGCTGGGTCGAGACGGCAACGCTCTTCACGGTTACCGAGGATCGGGCGGTCGAAGCCGAGCGGCTGGTCGAGCATCTGCGCCGGCGGGAAGCCCACCTCACCGCCCGCGTCGCCCTCCTCGAGGA
>NZ_CDWRCK010000223.1:6091-7092 GCF_977927595.1 Frankia sp. CcWB3 | reverse complement strand
GGGACCGGCAGCACCTGGCCGACCGGCACGTTCACCCGACTCGCGTAGCCGCCCCCGCTGAGCAACGCGCACACCTCGGCCCCGACCTCGACCCGGTCCACGCCGACGCCGAGAGCCGCCACCCGCCCGGAGCACTCCATCCCGATGATCTCAGAGGCGCCGGGCGGCGGCGGGTAGAAACCTTGCCGCTGGAGCAGGTCCGCGCGGTTCACCGCCGTCGCAACCACCTCCAGGGTGACCTCGCCGGGCCCCGGGGCAGGAGGGTCAGCCACCGTCGACCACGTCATGACCTCGGGCCCACCGGGCGCTTTCACCGTCACAGCATGCACCCGTCACACGCTACGGCTCCTCGGCACGCGACGCCGCGGCATCATCCGGCGTGCGGGCATGTTCATGCCACGGCCGTACAGATGTTCCGGTGGGGTGGACGACGCCGGCTCGGGCCTCAGACCGGCTCGGGCTCCGGTTGGGGTGAGCCGGGAGCCGGCTCGGTATACGGCGAGGGCTCGTGCGGAGCCGGCGGCAGGTCAGGAGCGTCGGGCAGGAGCGGGCCTGGATCATCCGGGATCGGGGCGTCCGGATCGAGCGGGGGCGGGGGACTCGGGCGATGGGGACGGACGGCCTCGGGCATCGCGACAGACGGGGTAAACAGACCAGACCGGGTAGACAGGACAGACACAGATTTCGCCGTACCCGGCGGGCGTCGCGGCGGAAACATCTTCCTAGCATCCCATGTCGGCCGCTCGACCCTCGCCGCGGCCTGATCGCCGGCCATCCCGCTGGACCGGCGTCGCGCATCCGTGCGCCGCCCCGTCCTCGCGACCGTCCCGCCCGGATCTCGGTTCATCGGCTCGCACCTCCGGCCCTATGCCGTCAAGTCCTATGCCCCTATGTCCTATAATGTGGCTGCCTCGGCCGGTCCGAGACGGGTCTGTCCCCGTGGCCGATGCCAACGCGCGCCAGGACCATCACCATGTGTGGCCAGCCCGACATCATCGGAC
>NZ_CDWRCK010000223.1:0-6066 GCF_977927595.1 Frankia sp. CcWB3 | reverse complement strand
CTTCGAGCGTATTAACAGTGACCGCCCCACTCGGCATCCAGGTACCACGACGCATACCCGATCGAGTCGCTACCGTCATATGCACATCGCCCTGAACTCATGGTTCTCTGCAACCAGTGACAGACGACCACAGCATCGGCTGTCCGGCCGGCGCCGCGGACGCGCCGGCCTCGACGGGCCCGGGGAGCGTGCCAGTGGAAGCGGTCGCGGCCGACGACGAGCCCGAACATCCCCATACCCAGGCGGAGTTTCATGCCTTCTTCGAGAGACATCACCGCGAGCTGAGCCGGTTTGCGTATCTCCTGACTGGCGATCACGACGTCGCGGACGACATCACCGCGGACGCTCTGACGGCCGCCTGGTCCGCATGGGACCGGGTCCGCTCCGCAGACCTTCCACTGGCGTATGTCCGGCGGATCGTCGCCAACCTGGCGGCCGACCGGGTCCGGAAGGTCGTCCGCGAGCGACGCGGGCTGCTCTTCCTTGGTCAGCGGGCCGACCAGTCGGCGCGGATACCCGATCTCCCCGCGGTCATGGATCTGCGCTCCGCGCTGATGACACTGCCGCCGGGCAAACGTGCGTGTGTCGTGCTCCGCTACGCCTTCGACCTGTCGGAGATCGAGACGGCTCGCACGCTGGGTATCTCCGTCGGCACGGTGAAGAGCCAGACCGCCAAGGGAGTCGCCGAACTGGAGCGGATTCTCCAGAACACCGAGCTACCGCCGGCCGGTGCCGCGGAGGTGGCGAGGCCACAGGTAGCGTCCGGTCAGTCGGGCACGTCACGCGGCGCCACATCCCGATCGGGCGGTTCCCGGGTGAATGGGTCCCGATCGGGCTCGGGTCGCCTGGGACGGCGGCGGGGCAGTGGTCAGTCCGGCAAACCGGCGGGTCCGAGCCGGTCGGCGTTCGCCTGCCTCGGCCGCGTCAAGCTATGGCCCTGGTGGCAACAGCGAGTCGGCGAGGCATAGATGACGCAGAAGGCGCCCGGGGTTCCAGGGGCCCGATCATGATGCGCAGGGTGGCGCGGCGGCGCGGCGCGGCGGGCCTCCGGCCGATTGCCGTCCCTCCGCTCCGGGGACGGGTGACCGCGTGACTAGCGACCACGGAACAGGCGACCGTGGAACGGGCGACCGTGGAACCAACAGCTCGAGCGCGGATGGTCGAGGGTCAGCCGATCGCGTCGGCGAGTTCCGCGGCGGCGACGGTCATGGCGGCAATCTGGGGGAGCTCCCGTTCCCCGACCGACTCCGCGGCATGCTGAGCGCCGAGATGGGCCGGCACCGCCCCGACTCCGATCGCATCCGCAGACGTGTCGCGGCGGCAGTCGATGCTCCCCTGAGCGGCACGATCATCCGCCCCCTCGGCCCGATCGGACCTGTCGGCCCGAGCGGTCCACTCAGCGCGAACGGACCACTCGGCGCGAACGGACCACTCAGACCGCCTGGTTCGATCGGCTCCAGCACCCGGACCGAGGATGGCCGGATCATCACCCGGCAGCACCGCCTGGGCCGTACCGTCACGAAGGCCCCATCGAGCCGACGGCGCCGATCCAGCCGGTCTACCAGCCCCGACCGGCTCCCCCGGTCCCACAACTGGCCCCGTTCCCGGCGGCACTCGGTTGCCCGACGCGGCACGATCGCGGGGGCGCTACTCGCCATCGTGAGCATCATGGCCCTGACGGCCCTGGCCCTGCTGGGGCCGTCAGGATCGAACTCCCCGGCTCCGCCCACGACGACCGTCACGGCGAAGCCGCGGCCGTCCGCCACGCCGGTCACGACGTCTCCGGTCGTGCGGACGCCGGCCGCGTCGCCCCAGGCCACCACGGTGGTCCCACCGGAACCGGCCAAGTCGAGCCCCGCCGGAACATCCGGGGGCAGCGCCGCCGTCCCGGACGCGACGAGCGACGCGAGCGCCGCACGGAGATCCGCCGGCCCGGACCCGGCGGACCCGGGGTCCGCGAGCGGTGGTGGCGGCGCACCGTCACCGTCCGCGGGACCGTCCGCGAACCATGGTGACAGCAGATCCTCCCTGCCCAGCGGAACGTTCGCGGGCATCGGCGGCGGGATCTACACCAGCACCGTCGCCCCCTTCCCCAGTGGGTCACAGGTGCGGCTTCCGGGCCCCGGAACTCTCGACTGGGTGCTGTTCGGGGGCTCGTGGAACGGTGTGCAGAACCGGGCCGCCATTGTGATGCCGCTGATCGACACCGACACCCTGCTGGGCACGTCCGTGCCGTCATCCTCCGGATTCGACTGGACGGAGGGCACGCCGGTCGCGACCGGCGTGGACGACACCGACCGGCTGTCCCTGCAGGGCTCGGCCCGGCTGACGGTCTTCGTCTCGCAGTCTCCGCTCACCCTGGACGTCCTCCTCGGATCCGGTTCCGGGCGGGTACAGATCATCGTCACCTCCATCGGCGGCACGCAGACCTTCACCCAGACCCTGCCTTCACCGATCGCCGATGGCTCGGCCGATGGAGTGGTGAGCATCGGGCTGCCGGCCGGAATCGGCACGACGTCGATCACCATCTCCAGCGGGGGCACGTCGGGTTGGACACTGGCGGCCGCAGTCCTGCGCTGACGGCGTGGGTCTGCGCGGTTACGTGGGTCTGCACTTGACCATGCGGAACCATGGGGAACCATGCGGACGAAAAATCTTCACAACGACGGCAACCAATCAACCTCCGCCGGACGACTGACAGATGAACGCCATACCGGCCCCCCGCGCCAGGAGGTCCGGCGGTGTTTCGGCCCGTTCGCTCCCCGGCTACCCCCCAGCCCGGCGGACGGGTCGCCAAGCGGCCGCCGACGGCGGCACGCGGGCTGGCCGGCCCGGCCAAGGTCGGCCAGCCCCTCGCGCCCCCTCCCACGCCGCCCGGCGCCCCGGTCCCGGGTGTGAGTCCGGTCGCGGGAAGGTGCCACGCGCCCTACGCTGACCGGCCGGGGAGAGGTAGCGTCAACCTCGTGCGTCGGCTGCTGTTGTCACCCTCGTGGATCGCGCGTCATCTCCTCGCGCTCTTCCTGATCGCATTCTTCATCCGCATGGGCATCTGGCAGCTGACGAAGGGCGAATCCCCGCAGGGATCGTTGCAAAACCTCTTCTACGGGGTCGAGTGGCCTGTCTTCGCCGCCTTCGTCGTGTACTGGTGGGTGAAGATGATGAAGGAGGATCTGGCGCCCAAGGACACCACCGGGCCGCGGTGGGGTGCCCACGGCCGGATCGCCCCCGAGGCGCCATGGCGACCGGATCTCGACACGGGCCCCAAAATGCTGACGACCGGCACCGCCGAGCAGTCCGCCGAGGACGACGAACTCGACGCCTACAACCGCTATCTCGCCTCACTGTACGAGCGTGACGCCCTTCGGGACGCCCTCAAGCACATCAACGGAGCCCGCTGATGACGGCATTGCCCGACCCCACCCGTACGGCCACCACAGGACGTGCCTCCGCGACGGCGATTCGCGCATCCCTGCTGCGGTATCGGGCCATCGCCTACATCGTCGGTGTGGGGCTGATCGCGCTGGTGTGCATCGGCATGCCGATGAAGTACATCGGCGGCAACGACGCGATCGTGGCGGCCGTCGGCCCGCTCCACGGTGTGCTGTACATGGTGTATCTCGCCGCTTCCTTCGATCTGGCGAACCGTTGCCGGCTGTCCTCGACCCGGACGATCACGATCATGCTTGCCGGCACCATCCCGTTCCTGTCGTTCTTCGCCGAGCGGCGGGTCACCTCCCTTGTGCGGGAGAGCCAGCTGTCCGCCGCCGCGGCTCCGGCCAGCCCGGCCACCGGGCCCACCAAGCCCGCGAAGCCCGCGCAGAGCGCCGAGGCCTCCACAACCTGACGGACCTGAGGACCGGCCTGACGGCGTCGAGAGACGCCGGGACCTCTCAGGGCAGGGACATCTCAGGGCAGGCCGACGCAGGCAGAGGCCGCCGTCGGCTTCTGCCGACGCAGGCAGAAGCCAACGCGCCGGGAGACGCAGAAGCCGACGCGCCGGGAGACGTCGCCTCAGGACACGTCCGAGTCAACTCCAGCCAGGCGGAACGCCGCCGGTGCGGGGCGGCGGAGACGGGCGGGCACGGCGATCGTCAGGACCTCACCGGCGGTGAGCCGCCGGAGCCGGGCCAACCGGGAGGGCGGAGCGAGCATCTCCGCGGACAGCACCTGGTCAGCCTCGGTACCGAAGGCAAACAGGCGCCCGTCCGACCAGGTGATCAGTTCGTCGGCCGTACTGGCGGGTCGCACGAGGACCAGCTGGGCGCGCCGCGGGTCCCAGACGATCGTCACCGTCCGCGTGGTGGACCGGAGCAACGCCCACTTGCCGCCGCTGCGGTAGGCGGCCGCCAGCATCCAGGCCGTCTCGTTTCCCTCGGGACGGCGGGACGGACGATCCGCGATCACCACGAGCCCCGCGTCGTCGACCGCGATCGGCGGAGTCGGGTCCGCCCGCAGGTCCGCGGCGGTCACCGTCCCGAATGCTCCGTCGAGGTGGACACCGCGTGCGGCGGGCAGCCCAAACGACGATGAAGCCAGCATGGCGGTCAGGGACGCCCGCCGGACGTCCACCCCGTCCAGCCGGACCAATCCGCAGACCGTCATCCGTTCCTCCGTCCGCAGCCCGCGATCCTCGATCCGCGATCCGATGGCGCACGGCACGGACGGAATCCCGGCCGGATGATCGACACGGTGCGGCGGCGTTCACGGGTGCTCCAGCGCCGGAACGTAGCAGTTTCTCGCCCGCCTCACCGGTCCGTTGCACGGAATCGCCGAGTGGTTCCGGCCTTCGGTGCCGGGCCTCACCGTCGTGATCCGGGCTCGGCCAGGACAGCGGCTCGAAAACACATCGGCCGCCTACCGGCCGCCGATCGCCCGTGACCGAGACGTCCGGCGGAAACCGGCCGCATGCGGAGGAAGACCGCGGTCACGGGGGAAGGACGGACTCAGGCCACGTTGGCGCCCGACGGCTCACGCTCCCGCTTGACCCGACGAGTCGCGATCACCGGATGAGCCGGGCAATCGACCAGATGCTCATCGAAGCCCTGCACCGTCGGCCAGGACTGGTGGCAGGACCCGCAATGGGTCGTGGCCGGATCGGTCCACCGCTCTTCACAGCCGGCACAACTGGCCGTGACCGGGATCTGCACTGTCTTGTCGGGCTGCCGGCGACGAGAGACCTGGATCGGCAACGCCTGTTGGATGGATTGTTCATCTGGGGAACGGAGTGTGACGGAAACCGCGCGTGGACGCCGGGGTGGGGTGTTGGCGGCCGGGATCGCGCGAGGGGATGTCGACCGACGGGGAGGCACCCGGCCATCCTGTCGCAGACCTGCACAAGCGTCACGCAACCGGCTGTCGAGTGTTCAGGGTGATTGTCCTGCGGCAACGCTTCCGGAGCTCGCGAACCAGAGCGTTCCGCCCGGACGGATCGTCATCGGCGCGGGTTCCCGCTAGCGGGAACCCGCGCCGGAAACAACCGTGCCGGGCCGAGCGACGC
Source organism: Frankia sp. CcWB3 (assembly GCF_977927595.1). Taxonomy (NCBI): domain Bacteria; kingdom Bacillati; phylum Actinomycetota; class Actinomycetes; order Frankiales; family Frankiaceae; genus Frankia; species Frankia sp. CcWB3. Next base: position 569 of record NZ_CDWRCK010000223.1, on the reverse strand, counting down.
CTGGAACATCGCCGGACAGTCAAAAAATGACTACTGATACCCACCAATACCACTGGACTAGCTATAGTCAAGCGCATGGCGGACGCCATCGCCAGGGCCGGCGGTGAGGGGATCCCGGGCGTGAGTGCCGGCGCACTGCTGCGAGGGTGGCGGGAGCGACGCCGGATCAGTCAACTCGGACTGGCGTTGCGAGCCGACAGTTCCGCCTGACGCATCAGTTTCATCGAGACCGGCCGCTCCATTCCGAGTCGCCCGATGGTGCTGCGCGGGCCACGTGCCCGTCGGTGCGGAACCGGATGAGCGGTTCCTGCCTGTCGCCGAGGCCGATGGTGCAGGATCCGTACATCGGATCGGAGTCGACCAGGCCCAGTCCCGCGAAGCAGGCCCAGTCCCGCTCAGAAGGGTTCGGCCTGCGGGCGACTGCGGCCCCGCACGACGAGCCTCTCCTGGAGAGAGATTCCCGCTCTTACACACCCACCCACAAAGTGCGCTTCGTGAGGCGGCCGAAGCGTGGAGGGTCAGTCACGGTTCACGGTCTCCACACCGTCGCTAAGGGGACGTAATGAAGT
>NZ_CDWRCK010000222.1:0-7069 GCF_977927595.1 Frankia sp. CcWB3 | reverse complement strand
AGGTCACAGCAGGCCACGTCGAGCCAACATTACGCACAGTTACCAAACTGGCTGGGGTTTCACGCCCACCCCGGTTAACTTCGAAGACCCGCGATACCGAGGGCGCGGGCGGCGACCTGAATCCGGCCGATCTCCAGGCCCTTCATAATCTGCGCGAATCCGCGGCCTTCCTCGCCGCCGAGCAGCGCATCGACGGGGGCATGGTAGTCATCGAAGGACAGTTCACAGCTTTCGACGCCCTTGTAGCCGAGTTTTGGCAGGTCTTTGGACACGGTGAACCCGTCGCCGGGTTCGACCAGCAGGATGCTGATGCCCTTGTGCCTGGGCTCGGCTTTCGGATCGGTCCTGCACAGCAGCGCGATCAGCTGGGAGCGGCGGGCGTTGGTGATCCACGTCTTCGACCCGTTGACCACGTAGTGCTCACCGGCGCGGCGGGCGCTGGTAGTGAGGGCCTGCAGATCGGAACCGCCGCCGGGTTCGGTCAACGCCATCGTGGCGCGGATCTCACCGCTGGCCAGTGCGGGCAGATAACGCTGCTTCTGCTGCTCGGTGCCGAAGGTGAGGATGAGCGTGGAGACGACGGTGTGGCCACCCATCGCGCCGGCCAGGCTCATCCAGCCGCGGGCGAGCTGCTCGGTGACCTGGACGTAGCAGGGGGTGGAGACGGCAACCTCGCCGTAGGGTTCCGGAATGGCCAGGCCGAAGATACCGAGCTTTTTCATCTGCTCGATGAGCTTCTCGGGATAGTCGTTGGCGTGTTCCAGGTCCCGGGCGATCGGGCGGACCTCCCGGTCGACGAAGTCGCGCACGGTGTCGACGATGGCTTGTTCTTCCGCGGTCAGGGTACTCACGCTGGGTCCTCTTTGAATGGGGGGCCGGGGGTCGGCGGAGGTCAGATGACGCCGTCGGCACGGAGCGCGGCGATGGCGGTATCGGTGCGGCCCAGGCTGCGCAGGATGGCGTCGGTGTGTTCGCCGAGGGCGGGAACGGGGTTCATCGCCGGGTCCAGGTCGGTGAGGGTGGCCGGGGGCAGGAGGGCGCCGATGTCGCCGCCGGGGGTGGCGACGGTGCGCCACCGGTCGCGGCCAGTCAAGACGGGGTGGTCGAGGAAGTGGGCGACGGAGTTCAGCCGGGCGTTGGCGATACCGGCTTTGGCCAGCAACGCCAGCACTGTGCCGGTGTCGAGCGTGGCGAATCGGTCCGCGATCACGCCGTTGAGGGCGTCGCGGTGGGCGACGCGCGCGGAGTTGGTCGCGAAGCGGTGGTCCTCGGCCAGGGCCGGGTCGTCGAGCACGATCCGGCAGAAGGCGTGCCATTCGCGTTCGTTCTGGATGGCCAGCAGCACCGTCTGGTCCTCGGCGGTGGTGAACGGGCCGTAGGGGGCGATGGTGGCGTGCTGGGCGCCGACCCGTGCCGGTTGCCGCCCGCCGTACCGGGTGTAGTAGGCCGGTGAACCCATCCACTCGGCGAGGGCCTCGAACAACGATACCTCGACCGCGGAGACCGCCCCCGTGGTGGCGCGCCGGTAGAGGGCAGTGAGGACGCCGGTGTAGGCGTACATGCCGGCGGCGATGTCGGCGACCGAGATCCCGGCCTTCGCCATCTGGTCCGGGCTACCGGTCAGCGACACGAGGCCGGTCTCGCACTGCACGAGCAGGTCGTAGGCTTTCCGGTCGGCCCAGGGCCCGTCGGTGCCGTAGCCGGAGATCGTGCAGGGGATCACCCGAGGGTGCCGGTCGGCCAGGGACGAGGCGTCGAGGCCGAGGCGAGCGGCGGCGCCGGGGCCGAGGTTCTGCACCAGCACGTCGGCCTCGGCCAGCAGCTCCTCCAGAACCGCGCGCCCCTCGGTGGTCTTCACGTCCAGGGTGAGGGATTCCTTGGAGCGGTTGAGCCACACGAAGTAGCTCGACTGGCCGTGCACCGACACGTCGTAGCGGCGGGCGAAGTCGCCGCCGTCGGGCCGTTCGATCTTGATGACCCGCGCGCCGAAATCAGCCAGCTGGCGGGTGGCGAACGGGGCCGCGACGGCCTGCTCCAGGCTGACCACGGTCACCCCGGCCAACGGCAGCGGGACGTGCGGCGAGGGGGATCGCTGCGAGGAGGATCGCGGCGCGGCGCCCGGCGTCGCGCCCGACTCGGGGCGGTGCTGCTGGTGCTCGGTTATGTGGTGCTCGGTCACGTCAGGCCGTTCCTTTGGCCAGGCAGGTGGTCTGCCAGCAGCGTCGCGGCACGCGCCCAGTCCAGTCCGGTCAGCAGCGCGGGAACGTCGGGGCCACAGTCGGCGATCTTGGCGCGCAGGTCCTGATCCGAAGGTGGCCGCCCGGGCGACCCGGGTGGCAGCCGCTGGCTCACCGAGTACCGGGCGCCACCGCTGAGGGTGAGCGTGATGTCGATGCGGCCGGAGAGCAGCCCGTCACCGCCGGGGGTCTCGGTGACGGCTACGAGCTGGAGCAGGCGCTGGGCTTCGAGTCGGGTCACGGCGAGGTCGGTGAAGCTCCCGAAGCCGGGATGAGGGTCCAGCAGCGCGGCGGCGATGGCATATTCCAGGCTGAACTTCCCCTGCAGCCCGGTGCGGGGCCGATGGTGGATCAGCGGCTGTACTGCGCCCGCGGGTGTGCTCACCTCGATCGCGGTGATGCCCGAGGCGACGGCGTCGGCAGGCAGGTGCTCGCGCAGCGCGCTGATCGGGCGTTGCAGCGCGTAGCAGCAGGGAAAAATCTTGATCGCCAGCCCGCCGGGCACCGCCGGGCCGGTCACGTCGATGCGGTCCGGGTCGCCGCCGACCAGTCGTAGCCATGCGTCCAGCGCGGTCGGATCCGCGGTAGCGCCGACGGCGGCCAGCCTCGCCGCCCGAACTCCCGCGTCGGCGGCGAAGCCGACCTGCAGGGACTTGCCGGCGGAACCGAATGCCCGCTGCACCCCGCCGGCCGCGGGAACCGAGAGCGCGATCGCCGTGGCGATCTGCTCGGTCGACAGGCCCAGCGCCACCGACGCGGACACGGCGGCGGCCGGCGCCCCGGCCGTACAGGTGGCGTGCCAGCCGCCGGCATAGTGCGACCAGCCCAGCGCCGCCCCGAGCCGCGCCATCATCCCAGCTCCCGCCAGGTAGGCGCGGGCGTCCCCGCCGACGGCCAGCGTCGCGGGGACGCACACCACGCTGATGTGGGTGGTGGACTCCAGGTGCAGGTCGTCGAAATCCAGGACGTGCCCGACCGCCGCCCAGCGCGCCGCGTCCGGCAACCCGGCCGACAGTGCCACCAGATTGTCCTGCCGGGCGGCGAGCGTGACAGCCATCGTGTCGAGCAGTGAGCGCTGCGCCAGGTCGAGGTCCGCGGCACTCGGCACATAGTCGTGCGCCCACCGGGCCAACGTCTCGGCGGTCGATTCCATCCACAACTCCCGACTCTCGCCAGCGCGGGGCCACACCTGGATCGCCCGTGTTTCACACCTGGGTCGCCCGCGCCTGGGTCGCCCGTGCCCGCAGCGCACCTGCCCGCCCGAAAGATAATGTATGGCCAATAGTGATCGGTAACAGGCAGTGGCGACAGGCAGGGAGGAGCCGAGCGGTGGGCGGCGGCAGGTCGACGGCGGGGGCTGCCAGCCCGCTCGTCCCGGCGCAGGGTCCGTACTTCGAGTACCTGGCGGTCGGGCACGTGTTCGACGCCGCGCCGTCGGTCACGTTGAGCAGCGGGCACGCGGCGATGCACCAGGCGATCGTGGGCGATCGGCTGCGGCTGCCCCTGGACGACGGCTTGGCTCGCGCCGTGGCCGGGCGGTGGCCGGTTGCTCATCCCGCGTTGGTGTGGGATATCGCGATCGGGCAGTCGACGCTGGCGACGCAGCACGTGCGGGCCAACCTGTTCTACCGGGGTTTCGTGTTCCGCCGGTTCCCGGCGATCGCCGACACGTTGTCCACCACCACGGAGGTCGTCGGGTTGCGGCAGAACCGGCCCAGGCCGGGGCGCCGTCCGACCGGGCTGGCGGTCCTGCGGGTCCGTACGGTGGATCAGCAGCTGCGACCGGTGCTGGATTTCTGGCGCTGCGCGATGCTGCCCCTGGCCGACCCTGACGCGGACACCGGTCACCACGATGACCTCGACGAGGTCGGTGTACACCCCTCTCCGGCGGACTTCGTGGCCGCGGTCGAGCCGTGGCGGCTCGACGTCTTCCGCGAGCAGGTGCGCGGCGGCGAGCATTTCGCCGATATCGCGGTCGGCCGCCGCTGGCGGGTGGTTGGCGCCGACGTGGTGTCCTCGGCGCCTGAACTGGCCCGGCTCACGCTCAACATCGCCACCGTGCATCACGACGAGCTCGCCGCGGGCGGGCGGCGTCTGGTGTATGGCGGGCACACCATCGGCCTGGCGCTGGCCCAGGTCTGCCGTGCGCTGCCCAACATCGTCACGGTCGCCGGCTGGGACGGGTGCGATCATACCGGCCCGGTCTACGAGGGTGACTCGCTGAGCAGCACGGTCACCGTGGAGTCCACCCAGGCACTCGCTGCCGGGGGTGGGCTCGCGTGGTTGCGGGTCGAGGTCGAGGCCCAGGCAGGGCCGGCCGGACAGCCGCGGTCGGTCCTGCTGTGGCGGTGCGCGGTGGTTCTGGCTTGACGCCCGCCGAACCGGGGCTGATGGCTACGATGCGCCTGGCCTGAGGCGCCGGTACAGGTACGACGACCCTGCGGGCCGGGGCTTCCGGATGTTGGCCCGGGGGGACCTGTGGGCCTACTTTCCCGGCCGTGGACGAACCAGCAGGCCCGTCGAGGTCGTTAGGAAGGGCGGGAAGGCGCGGGCCTGGCAGAGTGGATGACCACGGGGCCCGGCAGAGGAGAACATCGATGAGGATTGCGGAAGACATCACGCAACTGATCGGCAACACGCCGCTGGTCCGATTGCGTCGCGTCACGGACGGGGTGGGAGCCCAGGTCGTGGCCAAACTGGAGTCCTTCAACCCGGCGCACAGCGTGAAGGACCGCCTCGGGGTGGCCCTGATCGACGCCGTGGAGCGGGCGGGGCTGATCGGGCCGGACACCGTCATCCTCGAACCTACCAGCGGGAACACCGGCATCGCCCTGGCCATGGTGTGCGCCGCCCGCGGGTACCGCTGCGTCCTGACGATGCCCGAGACGATGAGCACCGAGCGGCGGATGCTGCTGCGGGCCCTCGGTGCGGAGCTCGTGCTCACCCCCGGTGCCGAGGGCATGCCCGGCGCCATCGCGAAGGCGGAGGAACTCGCGAAGAACGACGAGCGGTACCTCATCCCGCAGCAGTTCGAGAACCCGGCCAACCCGGCGATCCACCGCGCCACGACCGCCGAGGAGATCTGGCGCGACACCGACGGGCAGATCGATGTGCTCGTCGCCGGGGTCGGCACCGGCGGGACCATCACCGGCGTCGCCCAGGTCATCAAGGAGCGCAGGCCCGAGGCGCGGTTCGTCGCCGTGGAGCCGTCGGCGTCGCCGGTGCTCTCGGGCGGCGTGAAGGGACCGCACCCGATCCAGGGCATCGGTGCCGGCTTCGTCCCGCCGGTCCTGGAGACCGGCCTCGTCGACGAGATCATCCAGGTCGATGGTGAGGACGCCTTCGACCTGGCCCGCCGGCTGGCCCGGGAGGAGGGACTCCTAGTGGGCATCTCCTCGGGCGCGGCGGTGTCGGCGGCGCTGCAGGTGGCCCGCCGCCCGGAGAACGCCGGGAAGCTGGTCGTCGTCGTGTTTCCGGACTTCGGCGAGCGATACCTGAGCACACCGCTGTTCGCCGGACTCGGGTGACCGACTGTGCTCTCGACGCTGCGCCATGACCTGCGCACGGTGAAGGAGCGGGATCCGGCCGCCCGCTCCACCCTCGAGATCGCCCTGTGCTATCCCGGCGTGCACGCAGTCTGGGGCCACCGGATCAGCCACTGGCTGTGGACCCGTGACCTGCGGCTGCCCGGGCGCGTGGTTGCCACGCTCACCCGCATGCTCACCGGGGTCGAGATCCACCCCGCCGCCACGCTCGGCCCCGGCGTCTTCATCGACCACGCCACCGGCGTGGTCATCGGGGAGACCGCCGAGGTCGGTGCCGACGTCACGATCTACCACGGGGTTACCCTCGGCGGCACCAGCCTGGAACCGGCCAAGCGGCACCCCACCATCGGCGACCGGGTGATCATCGGTGCCGGTGCCAAGGTTCTCGGCAACATCACCGTCGGCTCGGACAGCCGCATCGGGGCCAACGCCGTCGTCGTGCGGCCCGTGCCGCCCGGCTCAGTGGTCGTCGGCGTCCCCGGCCAGGTCATCACCCCCAGCCGCCCCCGGCCGGCCACCGCCCTGCCCGGTCAGGACGACGTGCTCCCCGACCTCGTCGGCGTCAGCCTGAAGTCCCTGCTCACCCGGGTCGACCAGCTGGAGGCGGTGCTCGACGGGAACACCGGGAACACCGACGGCCGCGCCGACGGGCGGGTCGCCGCCCATCCCACGATCCGCCCGCCCCAGGCCGGTGTGTGGTACGGCGAGGACTTCTCCATCTGATCAACGACCTTCAGCGGCGACCTGATCGGTGACACCCCTGGCTCGACCGGTGCCCCTGGGGATCCGGTCGAGCCAGGATTTGCCGGCAAAGCATGCGTCGCCATGACCACTTGATTCCGCCAGGCCACCGAGAGAATCGCTGGCGACCGGGATCGAGCGTTCCTATGTTTGATCACATAGCGTAGTGATCTATCATGGATTAGCCATCATGGCGAGGCCCTGGTCTGATGCTGCGTCCCGCGTAGGAGTTGAAGCACATGGTGAGGTCGTTCGGGGGGTCGGCATCGCCGCTTCGGGCGGCACGGCTGGCGATAAACGCCACCCAGGAGCAGATCGTCGCGGCGCTGGATGCCAGATCATCGTCGGGTTCGTCCGGGGTGACCCCGAGCATGCTCAGCGGCTGGGAGCTGGGAAGACGCACGACGAGCCCCCGCTACCGGAAGATGCTGTGCGATCTGTTCAGAGAATCGCCGGATGTGCTGTTCGCCCATCAGGACGCGGCGTCCACCGGCCTGGATGGTGAGATGGCGATTGTCATGGGGCATCTCTCGCTTCTAGATCTGT
>NZ_CDWRCK010000221.1:0-7089 GCF_977927595.1 Frankia sp. CcWB3 | reverse complement strand
GATCCCGGCGGGCCCCATCCCGACGGGCCAGACTCCGGCGGGCCCCACCTCGGCGATGCGGCGCCCGGCCGGACACGACCGGTCGGCGGCGGCCCCCGGCGCGGCACGGCCAATCCGGTCATCTCGCGGATCGCCCGGCTCCTCGACCCGCCAGAAGTGCCGTGGTGGATGCCGCCGTGCGCCTACTTCGGGGCGATCATCGTGCTCGCCACGCCCCCGCTCATTCTCCTGGTCGACTGACAAGACCCCGGTACGGGGCGTCCGGCCCCCGGCGACAAGACACCGATCAGCAACGTTGCGCCATAGCTCGACAACGGAAGGCGATGATCTCTACTTTTTTTATTGACAAGCTGCGGAATGGTAGCTACTATCAGCGTCATGAGCCGGCGCCCGCTTCTGGTCTGCCGTGCACACATTGACTTTCATCGCGTCGCGAGCGCGCTCTGTCGCCCTCACCATCGATCCCGCTGATCATCAGACTCCGTTCCGCTGGCTGGCATCCGTCACCGTAAGCCCCCGGCGCCCGGTGACGGCACCTGCCGTCTCGTGCCCGAGCCAGCCAACGGCAGCCGACCTGATGTCAGCGAAGAGTGGGCCCCTCCCTCCGGTCCACCGTCCTTGTGGTCAGCCGTGCCCCCGGTCCTGACTTCTCCGTGCGTTCCACCTGCCTGTGTTTGCACGCCTTGCGCGTGCGCGGCGACGAGAGGCCCGCCCCGTCGGCCGCGCGGTCGCATCACGAGGAGGTTCTCCGTGCCCGTACGCGACAAGGCGCCAGTACGCGACAAGATGTCGGCGCGGGAAACGCTGCCGGCTCAGGGAAGGCCGCGGGCCGCGGCGGGGGCCGTCTCCAGGCTCGGAGCCGGGAGAACCACTGCCGGCGGCACGGGCAGCCCAGGCGGCTCCGGCGCCCCCAGTGATTACGGTGCCCCGGGTGGCTCCGCGGGCTCCGCGGCGGCGATCCTGCGGGCGGTCCTCGACCACGGTCCGGTTGCCCGCACCGCCATCGGGAGGGCAACAGGGCTCAGTCCGGCGGCGGTCTCCCGGCAGACGGCCGGGCTGATCTCCCTGGGTCTGCTCCGGGAGCTTCCCGCCTCCTCGCTGGCTCCCCGGGCCGGGCGGCCGCACGTGCCCCTGGACGTGGACACCGACCTTCATCTGGCCTGCGGGGTGCACATCGCCGTCCCGTTCGTCACCTTCAGCCTTGTCGACCTGCGTGGACAGGTGGTGGCGCGGGAGCAGTTGCCGCGGGAGGGTGGCCCGGCGGACGTCCTTCGGATGATCGCCCAACATCTGCCCGGCTTCCTCGCCCGGCGTGCCCGGGGCAACCGTGTCCTCGGCCTCGGCGTCGTCACCGGCGGCCGGGTCGACCCCGACCTCGGCGTGGTGATCGAACACGAGCCCCTGGACTGGCATGACGTGCCGGTCCGGGAGGTGCTGGCGGCGGCCACGGGCATGCCGGTGCACGTCGACGGGCACGCCCGCGCCCTGGCCCAGGCGGAGATCCTCTTCGGTGACCCGCGCGCCCGGCGCAGCCTGCTGCAACTGTTCGTCGGCAACGTGGTCGACGCCGCGTTCGCCACCGACGGATCGGTGCACACCGGACCGCACTCCGCCGCGGGCGGCATCGCTCACCTGCGGCTCGCCGACAGCGACGCCCCGTGCCGCTGCGGCCGGTCGGGCTGCGCGCAGGCGGCGCTGTCGGAACGGACCATGCTGCTGCGGGCGGCCCAGGACGGGATCATCTCTCGTCCGGACCTGCAGGTGCTGCTGCACGCCGGGCTCGCCGGCGACCCGCGCGCGCTGTCGCTGTTGCGCGCCAGGCTCCAGCTGGCGGGTCGAATGATCAGCCTGCTCGTGGACATGATGGACCCGGAAATCGTCGTTCTCACCGAGGCCGCCACGCTCTCCCTGCCGGATCTGTTGGTCGACCTGCACGAGGAGATCGCCGCGCACTCACGCGTGTACACCGATCCCGAGCGGATGGTGCTGCCGAGCAGCTTCGGCATGAACGTGCTGGCCGTCGCCACGGGAGCGACCGTCCTCGACGCGGTCCACCGCCGCCCACACAGTCTGCCCGTCCCGCTGCCCACCCCGATGCCATCGCGGACACCATCACCGACGGCCTCACCGACACCGACACCGACAGTCGCCGCAGCCGCCCGCCGGAGGTATTCATTCCATCAGAACACAAAACGTTGACGGCCCGGAAGGGCGAGACCGAAGATTGACCGGTGAGCGACTCCGGGAACGGCGGTACGGGAAGATTTCCCGCGGCCGGCGCGCGTTGTCGCCGATGTTGACGCCCTGCGTCACGTGCCGCTGTCCATCGCGACAGAATCCGTAGTCGATCGCGATAGCGCCGATCGCGACAGCGCAGACGTTCCCGGCACGCCCCGAGAACGCCTCCCACCGGTCCGTCACCCGGAATTCCGGCCGCCATCCCCGCCGTCTCCACATCTTTTCCCAACCCATGGAGGAAAACAGGATGACAACCACGACCCCTGTTCTGGGACTTGACGTCCGCCCGCTTTCCGGCTACATCGGGGCCGAGATTCACGGAGTGGACCTGCGCGAGGACCTGGACGACGCGACCATCGCCGAAATCCGCTCCACGCTGCACCAGTGGAAGGTCGTCTTCTTCCGCGGCCAGAACATCGACCACGCCCAGCAGGTCGCCTTCGGCCGGCGCTTCGGCAAGCTGACCCCGGCTCACCCGCACGAGGACGCGCCTCCGGCGGGCTTCCCGGAGATCCTGCCGATCGACAGCCGACGGTACGCCAGGTTCTTCGGAACGAAGAAGAAGGTCACCTACGACAATGGCTGGCACACCGACGTCACCGCGCTGGTGAACCCGCCCGCCGGGTCGATCCTGCGGGCCGACATCGTCCCGCCATACGGCGGTGACACCGCGTGGACCAACCTGGTCGCCGCCTACCAGGAGCTGCCCGAGCAGCTTCGGGACCTGGCCGATGGCCTGCGCGCCCGGCACAGCTTCGGAAACTTCCCCAGCGAGAGCGAGTACGGGCGGAAGGTCGCCGCAAACCCGCTAGTCGCGATCCACCCGGTGGTGCGCGTCCACCCGGAGACCGGCGAGCGGGCGCTGTTCGTCAGCCCGAGCTTCACCTCCAAGGACAGCGAGATCATTGGTTTCTCGCCGAAGCAGAGCCACCGGATCCTCGACCTGTTCTACGAGCAGATCTCCCGGCCCGAGTTCACGGTGCGGTTCAAGTGGAACCCCGGTGACATCGCCTTCTGGGACAACCGCGCGACCTCCCACCTCGGCCCGTCGGACCTGGGTCACCTCGACTTCGACCGGGTGCTGTACCGGGTGACCATCGAGGGCGATGTTCCGGTCGGCGTCGACGGCAAGGAATCCGAGCTGGTCGCCGGGGAACCGTTCCTCGGCTCCTGATCCGCTGTCCGCCGCTCTCCGCGGGCACCGCGGGCACCGCGGGCACCGGAGCCGGCGATCCGCTGACAGCCGCGAGGGCCAAGTCCCGCGCGGCGGTCAGCACACCGCCAGACAATCCACCTCGAACGACAAGCCGCCCCGACCAACGATCCACCCCGAACGGCCACCGTTTGTCCGCCGGATCACGACCGAACGACCCGATAGGGAGATTTCCGATGCAGCATCGACGACCGCGCAGGCGGCGTCTTTCCCTCCTGTCCGCCGGACTCGCCGCGGCCGTCACGGTGACCCTGGCCGCCTGCGGGAGCGAGGACGGCAGCGGCAGCGCGGGTTCGGCCGCCACGGGTGGCCAGGTGACGCTGCGGATCGGCGACCAGGGCAAGTATCTGGAACTGCCGCTCACGCTCTCCGGCGAGGCGCGGGGCACTTCCTACGGGTTGAGCTGGAACACCTTCGCCGACGGTCCGCACATGAACGCCGCGTTCAGCGCGGGCAAGCTCGACGTGGGCTTCATAGGCGACACACCGGTGCTGTTCGCGAACGGGGCGCACGCCGGCGTGACGGCGGTCGCCGTCGCGGAGAACCCGGTGAACACCCAGACGATCATCGTCAAGGCCGGCTCCGGGATCCACAAGCCAGCCGACCTCAAGGGCAGGCGCATCGCCCTCACCCTCGGTACCTCTCTGCACGGTTACCTGCTCAACCAGCTCTCGTCCGCCGGTCTGAAGCAGAGCGACATCACCCCGGTGAACGTGCCCATCACGAGCCTCGGAGCGACCCTCGCCTCCGGTCAGGTCGACGCCATCGTGTACGCCAAGCAGTACGTCGCCGCGGTCGGCCAGCAGGCCCCCGGTTCCTACGAGATCGAGACCAGGCCGCTCCCGGTCTTCTCGGTCGTGCTGGCGTCGAAGAACGCCCTCAAGGATCCGGCGAAGCGCACGGCGGTGCAGGACTTCCTGATCCGCCTGTCCCGGGCGTCCGCCTGGCCGAAGGCCCATGAGGACGAGTGGATCCAGAAGTACTACGTGGGCCAGCTCAAGCAGAACCCGCAGGCGGCGAGGAAGTACTTCGACTCGCTACCGCAGGCACTCTACAAGCCGGTCTCCGAAAGCTTCATCGAAAGCCAACACGTGCAGGCCCGGCTGCTGATCGACGTCGATCAGCTGCCGAAGACCCTGAACGTCGACGACGAGATCGACAAGGGTTTCAACGCCGAGCTGACCGCCGCGTTCACCAAGGCCTCGCTGGCCACCTGAACCTCAGAACACCAGGACATTCCATCCGAGGGGGGGATCAACGTGACCGAACTCATCTCACCCGGCGGCGTCATCGCCGGCGGCCGGACCGAGGCCGGGCCGCGCGGCACCGGCGGGCGCCGGTGGATTCCGCCGGAGGTCCGCCGGTTCACCGGTCCCGCGCTGTTGTTCGCCGCCTGGTGGACGGTCACGGGACTCGGCCTCGTCAGCGACCGGTCGTTGGCCTCCCCGGCCGCGGTGTTCGGCGCGGGACGGGAGCTGTGGAACAGCGGCGAGCTGCTGGACAGCCTCGGCATCTCGCTCTACCGGGGCGGGGTCGGCCTGATCCTCGGAGTCACCATCGGGCTGACTCTCGCGGTGATCGCCGGTTTCTTCCGCGCCGGCCAGGACGTCGTCGACTCCGCGATGAACTTCCTACGGACGATCCCCGTCATCGCGTTGCTGCCGCTCATCATCGTATGGATCGGCATCGGCGAGGAAGCAAAAATCTTCCTGATCACCGTGGGGGTCTCCTTCCCCATCTACATGAACACCTACTCCGCCATCCGCGGGGTCGACATCAAACTGGTGGAGGCCGGCCAGACCTTCGGCCTCGGCCGGTTCGGGCTCATCCGGCGGGTCATCGTTCCCGGCGCGCTCCCGGGCTTCCTCGTCGGTCTGCGCTGGGCCCTGGGAGTCGCCTGGCTGCTGCTGGTCTTCGCCGAGCAGGTCAACACCGACAAGGGCATCGGCTACCTGCTCAACAGCGCGCAGTCCTGGAACCGGACCGACATCATGGTCCTCTGCCTGGTCATCTACGGAATCCTGGGACTCGTCAGCGACGGAATGGTCCGTATCCTGGAAAGGACGCTGCTGTCATGGCGCCGCGGCTTCGACGGAACCTGAGCACCGACACCGACGACGCTCAGTACACCACCAGCGCTCAGCGCACCACCGAAACCGGCGAAACCCGCGGTGCCGACGGCGCCGCCATCCGGATCCGCGGCCTGCGTCGCACCTTCGGGGATCACACGGTCCTCGACGGCCTCGACCTCACGGTCGCCTCCGGGGAGTTCGTCGCTCTGCTGGGCCGCAGCGGGTCAGGGAAGAGCACGCTGATCCGCATCCTCGGCGGCTTCGACGGCGACATCTCCGGCGAGGTTCTGGCCACCCGGCAGCGTTCGGTCGTCTTCCAGGAGGCCCGGCTGCTTCCCTGGACACGGACCCTGGCCAACGTGACGATCGGTCTGTCCGGCCGTGACGTTGCCGAACGCGGACGGGCGGCGCTCGCGGAGGTCGGGCTGGCCGGGCGGGAACGGTCCTGGCCGGTGACCCTGTCCGGCGGTGAGGCACAGCGGGTCGCACTCGCCCGGGCGCTGGTCCGGGAGCCGGACCTCGTCATGCTCGACGAACCGTTCGGGGCCCTCGACGCCCTGACCCGGATCAGGATGCACGCCCTGCTCCAGCAGCTGTGCCGTCGTCACCGGCCGGCGGTGCTGTTCGTCACGCACGACGTTGACGAGGCGATCCTGCTCGCGGACCGGGTGCTCGTCCTCACCGAGGGACGGCTCTCCCTCGACGTTCCGGTCGATGTGGCGCCCCCTCGGCGACGGGCCGACCCCGCCTTCGACCGGCTGCGTTCCACGCTGCTGGCCGAGCTCGGTGTCGACGAACTCGCCGAAGGCGATCACTGACCCGCCGCCGTCGAGCGGGCGATCTCGGGTCCGGTGGTCTGCGCCAGCAACGGCATGGTCGACGCGATGACGGCGAGGGAGGCGACGAGTCCGGTGATGACGAGCAGGTAGTACCCGGCTCCGGGTGGATGGAGGGCCTCGTCGAGCTGCGCGCGCAGGAAGAGCTGGGCCGCCGTCTCCGCCGGATCCGGCGGAGACGGCGGCCGTGAGCATGAGCGGGGCGACCGTTTCCAGGATGACAACATGCCTCAGCACCGCGAGTGGCGCGCCGGCAAGGCGCAGGAGGCTGAACGGGCGTTTGCGGTCGGCCAGGCCGCTGGCGACGCTGACCGCCAAGCCACAACCGGCGATGGGCAGGCTGGTGAGAATCACGACGTCCGCCAGCCGCCGGTAACTGTCAAGATGCCACGAGCTCTGGGCGTCGGCCTCCGCGAAGGTCACGGGCGGAAACGTTCTCGGGTAGGCGATTCCGAGGATGGTACGGACCCGTTCGACCGCGGCCGTCGACCCGTCCGTGGCGACGACGATCTCCTCGAGGGGAAGCCGCTCCAACTCGGTGACGGACGTCCCGGCCGCCGGCCACGTGGTGTCGGCCATTGGCGAAGCCACGTCGACCACCGAGCCGCCCACGCGGAGCCGGATGGTCACGGCCTCGGCGCCGGCCGGGCAGCGACCGAGCGTCGGGACGCGGGCAAGCTGGGCACAGGAGACTAGGGCCTGTTTGGGAAGTATGTCCCGAGGCTGGCCG
>NZ_CDWRCK010000220.1:0-7110 GCF_977927595.1 Frankia sp. CcWB3 | reverse complement strand
GTTCGGGGTGGCCGCCGGGGGGGTGGTCGAGGCCCACCAGGCGGTGAGGGCGACCACGACCACGGCGATCACGAGCGGGACCAGGACGAGGGAATCGAGACGGGGAGCCCACCCGCCGCGCAGCGGCGGGTCACCGATGTCCAGATCCAGGTCGCCGGTGGAGACGAGGAACGTGCCGATGAGACCGCAGGCCACCAGGATGAGCCACAGCGCCGCCTCGCCGGCCTCGGTGCGCCCGGCGGACCCCGCCCAGGGCCGGGACAGGCCGCCGCGCGGTCCGGGCAACCGGCTGGAGGCGGCGACAGCGGTCGGGTCGGAGGCGCCGTCCGTCGCGCTCACCGGTCCGTACCGAGGCAGGCCGCGTAGCTGGGCACCTTCGGTGCCGACCCGGAGATCATCACGTCACCGACCACCACTGCACGGTAACGAGTCCGGTCCGCTCCCAGCGCCGGAGTTCCCCCCGAGCCGGATGCCGGAGGTGCTGGCGGGGGCGCCGGCAGGGGTGCGACGAGCCGTCCGCGATCTCGCCGGACCGGGCCTCAGCACGGGAGCGGGCCGGCCCCGACGGGGTGGACAACCGGTATCGGATGTGAGGAATCAGTCGAATTGATCGGCCGCGTTCGCGGTCCGTCGGCTCGCTCTGTACAGTGATCGACTGATGGTCGTACCTGCAGCGTTGCATCGAGAGAAGATCTTGAGCGCGAAGATGGCGATGTTCGTGGCGACGCGCCGATGCTGTTGTCGGGCCGCGTACCGGGGATTGGGGACACTGATCTCGGTAGCACCGTCGGCCAGGCGCGCCTGCTGTGCCAGCGGGTGGGTGCGACCCGTGCCATCGCTGGTGACCGCCGGCGTGGAGGAAGGAACGCGAGGGCACGGTCACGCATCGGCGCCGCGTGTGATGGATCACATCTGCTTCGAGTGGCGCGTTTACTCAAGCTGAGTGAAGATCGGTTCGCAGATCATCGAACACGGAGGGGGCCACGTTGGCCGAGCTCAGGAAAGGAACCCGGATCACCGGCGCCGAGCGGGACAAGCTTGCCGCCGAACTTCGGAAGAAGTACGAAGGTGGGCAGAGCATCCGCCTGCTCGCCGAGTCCTCTGGTCGTTCGTACGGGTTCGTCCACCGGATCCTCTCGGAGTCCGGTACGACCCTGCGCGGCCGGGGTGGTGCGACCCGGGGCACCAAGAAGAAAAGCGCCTGATCATGGCGGTCCCCGCCGCCGCTGTAGCGGCGGCGGCGGCCGGACTGCACGTGCGGGTCGCCGGGCCTCTCGTCACGATCTGGATGACGGATCCCGGTGATACCGGCGGGGCCGGCTCGTTCCCGGCTCTCGCGTCGGCGCTGGCCGGCGAACTGCGGCGGTTGACCGGTGAGGTCCGGGTCCTGGTTGTCCGGATGGGTCATCGCCCCCCACCGGCCGCTGCCCTTACCGACCCCGCACCCCGAGTGGGCGAGGAAGGGCCCGCGGACGCCGTGGGGCAGTTGTCCCCGGCCGCGGGATATCGCGCATGGCGCGACGCGATGGGGCGGGTCTCCGATCGGTCCGACCTGATCAGTGTGGCCGTCGTGGACACGACGGTCGGCGACCTCGGTCTCGCGGTGACGGTCGCCTGCGACCTGCAGGTTCTCGCCGAGGATGCGCGCTTCCGGCTGACCTGGGCGCGTGACGGCCTCCTGCCCGCGGCCGGTGCCATGGGTCGGCTGGTCGAGCTCCTCGGCTACGCGAATGCCCTGGACCTCTGCCTGACCGGCCGCGAGCTCGCCGCCGACGAAGCGGCCAGGATCGGGCTGGCCCAGCGGGTCCTGCCGCGTGAGCTGCTGGACGAGCAGGTCGGCGTGCTGGTCGCGGCGCTCCTCGCGGTTCCCCGCGACATCGCGGCCGAGGTGAAGGCGCTGATGCGCGGCGTGCGGCGCTCCCGTCCCGCTACCCGCTCCGACCGTCTCGACGAGCGGGCCGAGGACGAGGCCTGGGAACGCGTCGTCACCGCCCGCTCCGCTGCCGGTGACGACCCCGCGGCGGGGTGACCGGCAGCCCCGACCGGCTCCTGCGCCGGCTCCGTACCGGCGGTCTCCCGCTTCGGCATCCGTTTCGCTCCGTGCCGTGCCAAGCTGCAGCCAGCACGCCTGACGAGCCGCACCCGCCGCGGGAATGCCCGTCCGCAATTCCTGCTTACATCGTTACGTAGTAAGCACTACGTAACACAGTAAGCGCCGCCGCCAGGAGGGCTGATGCGACCGGGAATGGATGGTTGGTCTACGATGCGTACCTTCCAACAGGACCGTTCGGTCACCCGGACCTCGCTGCGGCCCGGTACCCTGCGCAGGATCGTCGCCTTCGCCCGTCCCCATCGGCGGCAGCTCGCCTACTTTCTCGCGCTCATCGTGCTCAGCTCGGCTGTCGGTGCGGTTGTTCCGCTGATCCTCAAGACGATCATCGATGACGGCATCGTGCGCCACCGGGTGGGGCTCGTGCAGGCGCTCGCCGCGGTCGTCGCGGGCCTGGCGTTCCTGGACGCCGGTCTGTCGCTCGCGCAGCGCTGGTTCTCGGCCCGGATCGGCGAGGGTCTGATCTACGAGATGCGCAGCCAGGTGTTCTGGTACGTGCAGCGCCAGCCGCTCGCCTTCTTCACCCGGACCCAGACCGGGGCGCTCATCAGCCGGTTGAACAACGACGTGCTCGGCGCGCAGTCGGCGTTCACCAACACGCTGTCGTCGGTGCTGTCGAATGTCCTGTCCGCCGGATTCGTGCTCGCCGCGATGCTGGTGCTGTCCTGGCGAATCACCCTCGTGTCGCTCGTGTTGCTGCCGGTATTTATTATTCCGGCCCGCTTGTTGGCGCCCCGCCTGGCCAGGCTGACCCGGGAGAGCTACGGGTTGAACGCCGAGATGAACACGACGATGACGGAACGATTCAACGTGTCCGGAGCGATGCTCGCGCAACTGTATGGTTCGGCGGAACGGGAGGACGAGAACTTCCGCGTTCGGGCCGGGCGGGTGCGTGACATCGGGGTGACCCAGGCTATGTACGGCCGCATATTCTTCGTCTCGCTCACCCTGGTCGCCTCGCTCGCGACCGCGATCGTCTACGGGATAGGCGGTCGGTTCGCTGCCCAGGGCAGCCTGGAGGTCGGCACCCTGGTCGCGCTCACGGCCTACCTCGGACGGCTGTACGGGCCGCTCACCCAGCTCTCCAACGTGCACGTCGACGTCATGACGGCGCTGGTGTCCTTCGAGCGGGTCTTCGAGGTGCTCGATCTGGAGCCAGCGATCGCCGACCGGCCGGGCGCCGTCGATCTGCCGGCCGGCGCGACGACCATCGAGTTCGATCATGTCGGTTTCCGTTATCCGGCCGCCGGCGAGGTCTCCCTGGCGTCGCTGGAGTCGGTCGCCGTACTCGACCCGCGGGTGCCCACGCCGGTGTTGCACGATGTCACCTTCCGGGTCGAGCCGGGGCAGGTGATCGCGTTGGTCGGCCCGTCCGGAGCGGGCAAGACGACGATCAGCCAGCTCGTTCCGCGCATGTATGACGTGCGGTCGGGGTCGGTACGCATCGGCGGGCACGACGTCCGCGATCTCACCCTTCGGTCCCTGCGGTCCGCCGTCGGTGTGGTCACCCAGGACGCGCATCTGTTCCACGACACCATCCGCGCGAACCTGGCCTTCGCCCGGGCGGACGCCTCGGACGAGCAGATGTGGACCGCTCTGGGCGCGGCGCGGATCGGGCTGCTCGTGCGCTCCCTGCCGGACGGCCTGGACACGGTCGTCGGTGACCGGGGCTACCGCCTGTCCGGCGGGGAGAAGCAGCGGCTGGCCATCGCCCGGCTGCTGCTGCGCGAACCGGGCATCGTCGTGCTGGACGAGGCCACCGCGCATCTCGACAGCGAGTCCGAGGCCGGCGTGCAGCAGGCGCTGACCGCCGCGCTGGTGGGACGGACATCCCTGGTCATCGCGCACCGGCTGTCCACGGTGCGCGACGCCGACCGCATTCTGGTGGTCGACGACGGGCGGATCGTGCAGAGCGGGACCCATGAGGAGCTGCTGGCCCGCGGCGGGCTCTATGCCGAGCTGTACCGGACCCAGTTTGCCCCGGCCCCGGCCGTCGGTGCTGAGGCGGGGTGGGCCGAAGGGGCCAGTGCCCCACCGGTCGGGGTCTGACTCCTGGGCCACACCCGGGCGCGCCACGTTCGGGCGGCCGGCGTCGCGCCGACCCGACAGGTGGGCGGCGACCGGCAGTGGTCCGCGGCGGGAAGGCCGCGGAGCACGGCCGCCCGTCGTGGCGACACTAAGACCCGGGCTCGGCCGGACGAAGCGGCGCGGCCGCGGGGGAGCTCCCGCCGGCCGCGCCGCCGGCGTGCACCTCCGAGGCGACAACGCTGGTCTCGGCGGGAGCCATGACGTCGGCGACGGCGATGTCGATGTCGATGTCGCCGGACGATTGGCGGTGGATGGCGGGATTTTGTTTCATACCGGCTCCGGGGGACTCGATCGTGCCCTACCGACTTCCGCATCCGAGGGAGCGGATCCCAGGAACGTCCGGCGCCCTTGCCGTCTTTCCCGTATCACGCGCGTCAACCGACAGGGGTGTGGCGCGGACGATATGAACGGTACGCCGCTGCGCGACCACGCGCAGCATATAACGGATACGCCTGATCTGACTACTTCTCGGGCCGCCGTACGCGTCTCCTGGTGGCCCCCGTGTGCAATGACCGACGATCAGTACTTAGGCTCTGGGTGTGCCCCGTAGAGCCAAGATTGTTTGTACCCTCGGCCCCGCGACCAGCTCGCCAGAGAAGGTCCGGGCCCTCGTCGACGCGGGAATGGACATTGCCCGACTAAATTTCTCCCACGGAACACACGAACAGCATGCCGTCACGTACGCGCGGGTGCGCGAGGCCGCGGAGGCGGCCGGCCGCAGTGTCGGCACGCTCGCCGACCTCCAGGGACCGAAAATCCGGCTGGGGAGCTTCGCCGACGGCGGGGTCACCCTGCTGCCCGGTCAGCGGTTCACCGTCACGATCCGTGATGTTCCCGGCGATCAGCATCAGGTCGGCACGACCTACCCGGGCCTGCCGGGCGACGTCGCGGCCGGGGATCGCGTCCTGGTTGACGACGGCCGCCTGGTCCTCCAGATCGACGGGGTGACCGACACCGATGTCCACACCACGGTCGTCATTGGCGGGCCGGTGAGCGACCACAAGGGGATGAACATTCCCAACGCCGCGCTCACCGTCTCGGCGCTCACCGAGAAGGACGCCGCTGACCTGCGGTTCGCCCTCAACCTCGGGGTGGACATGGTCGCCTTGTCCTTCGTCCGGAGTGCTGTGGACGCCGTGGCGGTGCATGCGATCATGGATGAGGTGGGGATCCGGGTCCCGGTCCACGCCAAGATCGAGAAGCCGCAGGCGGTCGCTGAACTCGACGAGATCATCGAGGCGTTCGACGGTCTGATGATCGCCCGTGGCGATCTCGGGGTCGAGCTGCCGCTCGAGGACGTGCCGCTCGTGCAGAAGCGCGCCGTCAGCCAGGCCCGGGAGCGGGCCAAGCCGGTGATCGTCGCGACCCAGGTGCTCGAGTCCATGGTCAGCGCGCCGCGGCCGACCCGTGCCGAGGCCAGTGACTGCGCCAACGCCGTCCTGGACGGCGCTGACGCGATCATGCTGTCGGCGGAGACGAGCGTCGGTGCCTACCCCATCGAGGCCGCGGCCACCATGGCGCGCATCATCGAGACCGCCGAGGCCGACCTCGGCCGGATACCGCCCCTGCGGACCGAACCGCGCACGCTCGGTGGGGCACTCGCCCAGGCCGCCGCGTCGGTAGGAGCCGCGGTCGGCGCCCGTTATCTCGTGGCCCACACCCTCAGTGGTGACACGGCCCGGCGACTTGCCCGGTACCGTACAGAGGTCCCGGTGCTGGCCTTCACGCCGATTCCGGCGGTTCGCAACCAGATGGCGCTCTTCTGGGGCGTGGAAACCTTCCTCGTGCCGTTCGCGGACAGCACGGACGAGATGGTCCGCCAGGTCGACAGCGCCCTCTTCCATATTGGCCGATGCAAGCCGGGTGAACTGGTGGTCGTCGTCGCCGGGACGCCGCCGGGCGTGGCCGGCATGACCAACATGATGCGGGTCCATCGCATCGGGGAGGCCATCTGATCCCACCGTCTGACTGACCCCACCGTCTGGCGTCAGCGTCGCATCCCTGATCTTTGATCTTTGATCCCTGGCCGAGAACTGGCCTACCTCGAGCACCCCGAGCCGCGCCGACGCCGAGTCCGCCGGTCGCCGACGGCCCGTCGGCGCGGCCACCGTTGTGCCGTTGCCGTTCTGGCACATGTCGGGCGTGAGCTGATGACTGTCATGATGATGCCGAGCTGGGCCTAGGCGGACAAGCTGGGGGCGTGGTACGGCCCGGGCCCGGTCGCCTCCGGTCCGTACCGGGTCGGCCGGCGGCCTGTTGCACACGGTGTATGTCAGGAAGTGGTGGGATGGCCGAGCAGGGAAGTGGGACGGACGGTCAGGCGTCCGACGCCCGGTCGACGAACGGCGACGCCGCGGCCAATCCCGAAACCGGAGTACCCCGGACCGGGCAGAGCGGTGGGACCACGGAGAAGACCGCACCGCGCCCGGGGGCCGGGAGGAACGCGGCCGCCACGTCCGCCCGTGCGTCGAATCCGACCTCCTCCCAGGGCGGACGAGCAGCGAGCGCGGGTCCGGCCGGCCGGAGCGGTGCGGAGCGGGCCGGAAGCCCGCAGAGCACGACAAAGACAGAGAATCCCGAAAAGCCGGGGAACCTCGGGAAGCCGGGAA
This sequence comes from Frankia sp. CcWB3, assembly GCF_977927595.1. NCBI lineage: Bacteria > Bacillati > Actinomycetota > Actinomycetes > Frankiales > Frankiaceae > Frankia > Frankia sp. CcWB3. The sequence goes on along the minus strand of NZ_CDWRCK010000220.1, from coordinate 303 downwards.
ACCCCGGGAGCGCGGTTGCCGCCCCGCGGCAGGGTACCGGCCGTATCCCGCCGACGTCGGTTCCACCCTTGGGAGGAGCTTCACCGGCGCGGTCCGTGGGCGGCGGGCAGCGGTCGGTGCCGCCGGCTCCCGCCCGGCCAGCCGCGGCGGACACCCCGGAATCATCGAAGCGGTCGACGCCACCGAAGACCGACACACCCGCCCAGTCTGGTTCCAGCCAGCCCGGTTCTGCCCAGCCCGGTTCCGGCCAGGGGCGCGGCGCCGTCCGACGGCCCTCGGCTTCGCGGCCCGGGCCGCCCGCCC
>NZ_CDWRCK010000219.1:0-7114 GCF_977927595.1 Frankia sp. CcWB3 | reverse complement strand
GTGTTCGCCGTGTTCGCCGTGTTCGCCGTGTACGCCGTGTACGCCCTGGCCATCCTCGCCGCACTGCTCACCGTCGGAGCCCTCTCCGACCACATCGGGCGCCGTCCGGTGCTGCTCACCTCCTCGCTGCTGCTCGCCGCCGCCCTCGCGGTGTTCGCCACCGCCGGCGGGGTAGGGGAGCTGACCATCGGCCGCGTTCTGCAGGGCCTGGCGACCGGCGCCGCCAGCGGCGCCCTCGGCGCCGGCCTGCTCGACCTCGACCGGGCCCGCGGCACCCTGGCCAACGGAGTCGGCCCGTTCACCGGCCTGGCCCTGGGTGCCCTCGGGTCCAGTCTGCTCGTGGCCTACCTGCCCGCTCCCACCCGTCTGGTCTACCTGGTGCTGTGCGCGATCGTGCTCGCCCAGGCGGTCGGGGTCGCGGCGATGCCCGAGACCGCACCGCGCATCCCCGGAGCGATCGCGTCGCTGCGCCCGACCATCGGCGTACCCGCCGCCGCCCGCCGCCCCCTGCCTGGTCGCCTCCTGGGCCCTGAGCGGGTTCTACCTCTCCCTCGGCCCGAGCCTGGCCCGTCTCGTCGTCGACTCCCGCTGGGTCGTGCTGGGAGGTCTCGCGGTCTTCGCCATCACCGTGACCGCGGCCCTGACGGTGCTGCTCGTGCGCGACACCGCCCCCCGCACCGTGATGTTCCTCGGCGCCCTGGGCCTGCTCGTCGGCGTCGGTGTCACCCTGCTCGGCGCGGACCTTCCCTCCACCCCGACGTTCTTCGCCGGCACCACGCTGGCCGGTATCGGTCTCGGCGCCAGTTTCCAGGGCGGCCTGCGCGTCCTGATCCCCCTGGTCGCCCCGCACGAACGCGCCGGCCTGCTCTCGGCCGTCTACGTGCTGTGCTACCTCGCCTTCGGCGTCCCCGCGGTCGTCGCCGGCTACCTGGTCACCCACCACGGGCTGCTGCCCACCGCCCGCGGGTACGGCCTGGTCGTCATGGCCCTCGCCGCGCTGGCGCTCCTCGGCCTGCTCACCCGCGCCCGGCGCCCGGCGGCCCTCGGCCGGCGAATCCGGAGGACCTGAGCACGGTCCGCGGTCCCTGACTCCACCTGCAGTCACCCGGTAGAGTGCTGTTGAAAATGGTTTTTTTGTTTCTATGTAGGGTGCCGGGCGTGAGTCGATCCTTTGCCTTTGCATCCCGCCTGCTGGCGCTTGGCGGCGCCGCCACGCTCGCGGTTTCCTTGATCGCCAGCTGTGGCGGCGACCGGGCTGCCACCGCCGAGGCCGCCGCCGGCCGGCTGCCGGCGGTGGCCAACTTCTACCCGGTGCAGTTCCTGGCCGAGCGGATCGGCGGGGACCGGGTGACGGTGACGAACCTGACCCCGCCCGGTTCCGAACCGCACGACCTGGCGGTGGACGGCCGCGGTGCCCGGGCGCTGGCCGAGGCAAAGGTGGTGTTCTACCTCGGGGCGGGTTTCCAGCCGGACGTGGAAAAGGCCGTCGGCGACAGCGCGCCCGCGGTGATCCGTCGGGACCTGCTCGCAGCGCCCGGGGTGAGCCTGCGACCCGCGCCGGCGGTACTGGGCGAGGAGGCCCTGTCCGGCGGCAAGGACCCGCATGTCTGGCTGGATCCGGTGCGGATGAAGGCGATGGCCGGCGTGGTCGCCGCCGCCTACACCAACGCCGATCCCGAGCACACCGCGGACTACCGGGCAAACCTGGCCACGCTCGGGCGTGACCTCGACGGGTTGGGCGCGGCCCTGCGGGCGGGTCTGACCGGCTGCGCGCAGACGGCGATCGTGACCTCGCACGCCGCGTTCGGGTACCTGGCCGACCGGTACGGGCTGCGGCAGATCCCGATCGCCGGGTTGTCGCCGGACGCGGAGCCGGACGCCAGGACCCTCGCCGAGATCACCGACACGGCCCGGGCGGCCAGGGCACACACGGTGTTCTTCGAGGAGGCGCTGCCACCCGATCTGGCCAGGACCGTCGCCACGGCGATCGGCGCCCGGGTGGACCTGCTCGCCGCGTTGGAGTTCGACCCGGGCAAGGCGTTGGGTGCCGGTCAGGACTACCTCAGCGTGATGCGCGGCAACGGGCGGCGCCTGCACACCGGCCTGGAGTGCCGGTGAACCCGCCGGTACTGGCGGCGCGCGGCCTGACCGTGCGGTACGGGCGGGTCACCGCGATCGAAGACGTGGACGTGGCCCTGGCGGCCGGGGAGCTGGTCGCCCTCGTGGGGCGCAACGGCGCCGGCAAGTCCACCCTGCTGCGCGCCCTCGCCGGCCTCACCCCCCACGAGGGCACCGTCACCCGCCAGGCGACGGCATGCCACCACCGGCGCACCGAACTGCGGGGGGCAAGCGAGGTGCGGGTGGCGTTCGTGCCGCAACGCGCCACCCCGCGCTGGGACCTGCCCATCTCGGTCCGCCAGGCGGTGGCGACCGGCCGGCTTTCCCCGCGGCGGTGGTGGCGGCGGCCAGCCGCCGCGGACCGCCGCGCCATCGAGGCGGCCCTGTTACGCATGGATCTGCATTCCCTGGCGGACCGGCCGGTGGGCGAGCTGTCCGGGGGACAGGCGCAGCGGCTGCTGCTGGCCCGCGCCCTGGCGCAGGAACCGGACGTGCTGCTGCTCGACGAGCCGTGCGACGGCCTGGACGCCGCGAGCGTCAGCGCGTTGCTGGCCGCGCTGACCGAGCTGGCCACCGGCGGCATCGCGGTCTGCTGCGCGCTGCACGAGCTGCACCTGGCCCGTGGCCTGTTCGACCGGGCAGTGGTCATCGACCGGGCGGTACTCGCCGACGGGCCCGCCGGCCAGGTGCTGCCCGTCGGCGCCCCGCTGCCGGTCGCGGCCGGCCGCGGGGCGCCGACGTGAGTGGCCTCGGCTGGCTGACGGGGCCACTGGGGTACCCGTTCATGCAGCGCGCCCTGGTCACCACCCTGGCCGTCGGCGTGGCCGCACCGGTCGCCGGGGTGTGGGCCACCAGCCGCCGCCTGGTGTACCTGACCGACGCGATGAGCCACGCCATCCTCGCCGCCGCCGCGCTGCTCGGCGCCTCCCTGCTGGCCGGCGGGCTGGTCGCGGCGGCGGTGATGGCGCTGCTGGTCGCCGTGCTGGTGGTCCGGGCTCGGCTGCCGGAGGACAGCGCCATCGGGGTGGTCGGGCAGGGACTGTTCGCCCTCGGGGTGATCGGGGTATCGCAAAGCACCGAGCCTCGTGCCCTCTCGCACGTGCTGTTCGGCAACCCGCTGACCGTCACCACCACCGATGTGATCATCGAGTTGGCGATCGCCGCGCTGGTCGTCGCCGCGGCCGCGGGATGCCTGCCGCTGCTGGTCGCCACCACCTTCGACCCGGGCCACGCCCGCACCCTCGGCGTGCGCACCGGCCTGGTCGACACCGCGGTCATCCTCGGGCTCGGCCTCGTAGTCGTGATCGGCCTGACCACCGTCGGAGTCCTGATGGCGCTGACGCTGTGCATCGCCCCGGCCGCCGCCGCCCGGCTGCTGTCCAGCCGCCGGCCTCGGCGTCACCACCGGGCTGGTCGGGCTGCTGGCCAGCTACCACCTCGGCCTGCCCGCCGGCCCCGAGGTCGCCGCCGCCGCGCTGACCCGCGCCGCCCGCCCCGGCCCCCGCACCGACCATGGGCGTGTGCCGCTGGCCGGCTGCGACCAAACCACCACCGGCCAAGGGAGAACATCCTGACCACCAATCCGACAACCCCACTGGCCGGCCCCGCCGGCCGGCCCGACGGCACCGGCCGGGCCAACGCCGCCGCCCTCAAGGCGGTCGTCCGCGACATGCTGCTGCTGGACGACAGCCACACGGTGGTCATCCAGCAGCTGGCCTGCGCCGAGCCGGGCTGCCCACCTGTGGAAACCGTCATTGCCGTGCTGTCCGCGGGCGCGCCGACGCGCCGCTGGACGCTGCACCAGCCGATGGCCGAGCTGACCGCCGAGTCCGTTCGCGCCGCCCTGTCACCTGAAGGAGAAAAAGAATGACTGATACCCGGGTACCCGTCACCGTGCTGACCGGTTTTCTCGGTTCCGGCAAGACCACCCTGCTCAACCGCATCCTCAGCGAACAGCACGGCCTGCGCATCGCCGTCATCGAGAACGAGTTCGGCGAGCTCGGCGTCGACGACGCCCTCGTCCTGGACGCCGAAGAAGGAATCTTCGAGATGAACAACGGCTGCATCTGCTGCACCGTGCGCGGGGATCTCATCCGCATCCTCGGCACGCTGATGCGCCGCCGCGACCGCTTCGACCGGATCCTGGTGGAGATCACCGGCCTGGCCGACCCCGCGCCCGTGGCGCAGACCTTCTTCGTCGACGACGAGATCCGCGGCCAGCTGCGCCTGGACGCGATCATCACCCTCGTCGACGCCAGGCACATCCTCACCCACCTCGACGAGGTCAAACCCGACGGGGTGGAGAACGAGGCCGTCGAGCAGGTCGCCTTCGCCGACCGCCTCGTGCTCAACAAGACCGACCTGGTCGACCCCGACCAGCTGGGCGGCATCCAGACCCGGCTGCGGCAGATCAACGCCCTCGCCGACATCATCCCGGCGCAGCACGCGAAGATCGACCTAGCTGCCATCCTCGACGTCGGCGCGTTCGACCTCTCCCGCGTCCTGCAGACCGACCCGCAGTTCCTGCAGAGCACCGACCACCAGCACGACGCCACCGTCACCTCGGTCGGCATCGACACCCCAGGTGACGTCGACATCGACAAGCTCAACGCCTGGCTCGGCAAGCTCCTCGCGAGCAAGGGCGTGGACATCTTCCGCTCCAAAGGCATCCTCGCCCTGGCCGGCAACGACCGCCAGTACGTCTTCCAGGGCGTGCACATGCTCTTCGACGGCGACACCGGCCGCCCCTGGCGCGAGAACGAACCACGCACCAACCGGCTGGTCTTCATCGGCCGCAACCTCGACCGCGCCGAACTGGAGGCCGGGTTCACCGCCTGCCTCACCACCGCCGCATGAGCACCGCGACCATCGAAGCCCCGCTGTGGCAGGCCAGGATCGACGAGACCCCCGTCGCCGTGAGCGCGGCCAGCGGGCTGCTCGCCGTGGCCGGCGCCGACGGGACCTGCGCCATCCACCAGGCCGACACCGGTGAGCCCGCCGCCTCCCTGTCGGTCGACGGCGGCCTGCTCGACGCCGCGTTCTCCCCCGACGGTGCCCACCTGGCGCTGACCGGCCCCACCGGCTACCGGCTGTGGCACACCACCGGCCAGCAGCCCACCGGCCAGCAGCACAGCCCGTACGGCACGGCCGGCTGGTCCGCCCGCGCCCGCTGGTACGGCGCCAACCGGGTGGCGGTCGCCTGCGGCCGGCACGTCCGGGTGCACGCCGCCGACGGCAGCCTGCTGTGGTGCACCGGCCCGGCGCCCAGCACCGTCACCGACCTCGCCTGGCTGCGGGCGGGCCGCGAGGTCGTCGCCGCCGCCTACCGCTACGCCCGGCACAGCACCGACCCGGTCGAACACCTGCGCTACCCGGGCTCGCACCTCGCGATCGCCGTCGGCGCCAACGACCGGTGGGTCTGCACCGGCAACCAGGACCGCAGCGTGCACATCTGGCGCACCCGCGACCGGCAGGAACTGGAGATGCCGGGCTACCTGGGCAAGGTCACCCAGCTGGCGTTCGACCCCACCGGGCGATGGCTCGCCAACAACGGCGCCCCCGACGTCACCGTCTGGGACTTCGCCGGCAAAGGCCCCGGTGGCAGCAAGCCCCGGCTGCTGCGCGGTCACGACACCATCACCGCGCTCGCCTGGCAGCCCGCGACCGGCGCCGGCCTGGCCACCTGCGGCGCCGACGCCACCGCCGCGCTGTGGCGCGTCACCGCCGCCGCGCCCGGCCGCCCCGCCCGACCGGCGCACCGGTTCGACCTCGACGCCCCGGCCACCGCCCTCACCTGGCTCGACCAGCGGCGCATCCTCATCGCCACCCGCGCCGGCACCCTGTACGCGTTCGACACCGGCGCCTACCTGGAAGGCGGCCGTTAAGGAGGGTCTGACCTGCCCGGCATCCGGCCAGGCGGGAAACCGCGCTCGTGCTGGTCGACCTCCATCGCTGGATCCTCGCCATGCCATCCATGGGCTCCGATTGCGCGACGGCCTGGCCGGGACCGGGACGAAAACCGTGCTCGTAACAGCCGAGCTCAGGGCCGGTCGGTGGCGGTGGTTGTCCCTGACCGGTCGGGGATGAAGATCTCCTCGATGGCCAGGCTGAAGATGTCGGCGAGGGTGAAGGCCAGGAGAAGGCTGGGGTCGTACCGTTCGGTCTCGATCGCGTTGATGGTCTGCCGGGATACCCGGCATCGGTCGGCCAGGTCGGCCTGGCTCCACCGGCGTTCCGCCCGCAGCGCGCGCAGCTGGTTCTTCATCGGCGTAGACGGGTGCGTAGGTCTGCGATCAGCAGCCACATCGCCACGCCGCCGATGGTGATTATCTGGGTGAGCTGGCGTAGCTGGACGATGCCAGCGGCGTCGAGCAGAGCGGCTAGCTGAAGCCCTACCAGGACTGCCGCGAAGGCAATCGCCATACTCTCCAGTTGGATCTTGCGCTGGTACTCGTCGGCGCGGCGGAAGGCGCGCAGCAATACCCATGCCACGGCGAGCGTGAACGCGCTGCTGACCCCCAGCCACCAGGCCTCCTGGGCGGCGGTCTGGTCAGGGTCGCTGCCCAGGGCCAGAGCGATCCCTCCGAGGGTGGCGACGGGGAGACCGTCCAGGAAGATCGCCCTGCGGGCGGCACGTGTCACGTTGTCCTGCCGCGTCTCATCGATCATGGTATGAATGTAAAGCTGGCTTTCCATCAAGTCAAGTTTGCTTGTCATAGGCGGCTCTGGACATCGATGCAGAAGGATACGGCTACGTAGGCGTACCCGTATCCTTGGGGAGGAGTGAGAGGAGACCGGCGTGGCCGACGCCACCACGCGGCTGGACGCCGAACTCGACCGTCGCCTGGGCCAGGCTCAACAGACCGGCCCCGCGCTCTGGCCGTCCTCGACCTCGCCGGGCTAAGCCGCGGCCCGGTCCTAGGGCCTGTTTGGGAAGTATGTCCCGAGGCTGGCCGTGGATCTGATGGTGATTTTCGGATTGCATGATCCGTTGTGT
>NZ_CDWRCK010000218.1:0-7156 GCF_977927595.1 Frankia sp. CcWB3 | reverse complement strand
GGGTTGGAGTACTAGGCAGAGAAGCGTCTCGACGGGAGTGAACGTCTCCTGGCGAGCTTTCACCTCGGATGAGCGCGGCATGCGGGCCAGCACCCGGGCCCATTGGCGGTCGGCAGCTCCTGAGGTGATGCCTATGTAGTCCCCGAGATCAGGCATTAGGTTATCTTAAGCGTCGATGTCTGAAGAGTCGACATGGGTGCCGATTATGGAGGGTCGTGATGTCTCCGTGTCGTGGACGGGTTGCCTGAAGACGTAGCGTCCAGGTCAGGGCATCCGAGCGGCCGAGCTGCTGCCCCACCTCCAGCGGGAACGGGACCGGATCGCCACGGCCATCGATGACCTCGCCACCGCCCGCACCTTGCTGGAAGCCGTCATCGCCGCCATTCCGGCGGTCGGAGCGGTCGCCGGGGTGTGCGACACGTCCGACGGCGAGGACCGGGTGTTCACCACTGCCGCACGCTGATCCGTACTCACGGCCGCCGTGCACGGCCGCCGTATGCCGACCCGGATCCCAGGGCCGGCGCCCGCCGACCGTCGGCGACAGGCGAAGAAGAAACCCTCCACCCCGACACCGAGCACCTGGTTGCCGAACAGCCGGTGGAGGTCGAGTAGTTTCTCGGTTACCTGCTCGGCGGACCCGGCGAGCGCGGAACCGTTCTCGATGAAATCCTCGAGCGAGTCGAACGGGAAGTGGTTCTGCCGGGCCACCGGGAGGTCCCGGAACGCGGCGAAGGCGGGACGGGCGGGTTCGAGGGTATCCTGGGAACGGTCGATGATATCGGTCCGCCGGAAACCGTTGGCCGAGTGGAGCGGATCCGCCCACCTCGCGGGCAGGCCGGTGGACCGCTCACAGGACGCTGAACCGGGTCAGACCTGTGGAGCGGGCTGCTGGAATGGCCGTGCCCTGGTGGTCGCCTCCCACCTCCAAGAAGTGCGTCGAGGCCGGCCGTCGAGCTCACTCCGGCCGGTGCACCACAGCAGCACCTGAGCCGGGTCTCCGTCCGGTGCATCGGGGAACAGACGGCGAAGCACCCGTATGCCCAGGAGCGATGGGAACCGCCAAGAGACCGTCAGCCCCGCGGCGATGTCCCAGGTATGGAGGAGGGTTTCGGCGACGCCCATCGCCGCGAAGCCCTCGGGATCGCATGGCCCCCAATGCCAGGCCTGCGTTGCGGGGTCGGCGGTGGCCAGCGCGCTGCTGAGCAGTCCACCGCATGCGGTGATGACCTGGAGCACCTCGCGCGGTGGCGTGTCCGGGGGAACGGTCAGATCGAAGGGCAGGTAGGCGTGGGTGGGCCGGGCCGCTAGCTGCCCGGCGTAAGCCAGCAGATCGTGAGCAACGTGGACGGCTGTCGTCCAGCAACTCCATTCCGTATGGCATACGGAACGTATATCGCTCATGTACTCAAGGTTGTATGGGTGCGTGTCATTGCGCTGTGCCCGACCCTCGGCTATGGTCAGAGTGTGATGTTGAAGTGGGCATTTGTTGCCCGGAGGTATCTCGACCTCCGCCGCGTCGCAAGCTCCCTGTGTTGTCGCTGACGGGGAGAACGAGCTGGCCGCACGTCGCGTGGATTTAGCGGTCAACATTGTTTCCGAAAATTTCCTCCAGATTTTGACGGTCCTTCTCCCGGATAATTGCCGGGGTCGGGTGTCGGATCCGATCGCCGATTTTCTGGACGGGCACGTGTCGTTCGGGTGATCGGGCGCTGACCCACACTTCACACTTCCACGTCGCGACCATCGCGGTGCGACGCCCGTCCTCCTCTTCCTCTTCCTCCTCTTCCTCTTCCTCCTCCTCGTTCATCACGCAAAGGATCCATATCCATGTCGTCATTTCCGACTTCCCCGATCGACATCGCCGGGAATCGGACGTCCTCCGCCGCCGAGCATCCCGTGCGGGCGGCATCGCCGCGTTCCTCGCGGCCTGCGGCAGCTCCGGATCCAGCGCGGACACGGGCGCGGCCGGCGCGTCGGGCGCCGCGGGAGGCCGGCGCAGCGGCCTGATCATCCTGGGGGCTCCGACGCCGCCCACCGCGCTGGACCCGGTGACCATGTACGACGGCACCGTGATCGCGCTGGTCCAGCTCGTCGCCGAGTACCTGATCTGGCTCGATCCGGACTTCCAGCTCCGCCCTCAGCTCGCGACCGGGTGGACGTCGTCCGACGCGGGACGCACCTGGTCGTTCACGTTGCGCAAGGGCGTGCTCTTCTCCGACGGCACCCCGCTGGACGCGCCGACCGTGAAGGCGTCGTTCGACCGGCTGCTGGACCCGGCGAACAAGTCCGCCGCCCTGTCCGCCTTCGCGTCAGTCCTCAAGGCCGGCGGCGTGGCGGTGTCGGGGGCGGACACGGTGGTTTTCCACCTCGAGCGGCCGTTCTCCGACTTCCCTTACCTGGTCTCCGCGGGCAACTACAACGCGGTCGTGCTCAAGAGCGACTACAAGGTCGGCACGTTCGCCACGAAGGCGATCGGCACCGGGCCGTTCCGGCTCGACTCCTACGACGTCGGCCAGGGAGCCTCGCTGCGCCGCAACCCGAAGTACCGGGACGCCGGCAAGCCCTACCTCGACGGCGTCAAGGTGACCTTCCACAAGGACGCCCAGGCCGACCTGCTGGCATTGCAGAGCGGCGCCATCGACGCGCAGATCCTGTCCGAGGCCGACCTCGTCGTCCCGATCGCCGGAAGCAACTCCATCGCCGTCGACAAGGTCAGCGGTACCAGCCTGACCGCGTTCACCCTGCGCGTCGACAAGCCACCGTTCACGAAGAAGGAGGTCCGGCAGGCCATCGCCTACGCGTTGGACCGGCCGGGTGTCCTCGCCTCCGTCTACAACGGGGTCGGCGTCCTCGGCAACGACCACCTTCTCGCGCCCGCGTTCGCGGCCGCCCCGAAGGACCTCGCGCAACGCGCGAAGGACGCGGCGAAGGCCCGGTCGCTGCTGTCCGCCGCGGGGGTCGAGAACCTGCGGTTCACTCTCAGTTTCGGCGTCCCGAACAAGGCCTACGCGCTGGTCATCCAGGACCAGCTCAAGCAGGTGGGGATCACGGTCGATCTCGACCAGCAGACCTCCGATGCGTTCTACGGCGGCAACCAGGAGACCGACACCCCCTGGCTGTTCACCACCGCGAACCTCGTCGGCTGGGTGGGCCGCCCGACGCCAAGCCAGTTCATCATCCCGATGGTGAAGAGCCACGCGGTCTGGAACGGTTCGAAGTACGCCAACCCCGCCCTGGACGCCGCGGCCGACGCCTACGACGCCGCGACCGACCCCGCCGAGCGGAAGAAGCAGGCCGAGATCATCGCGCGGGCCCTTCACGAGGACGTGCCGGTCATCATCACCGTGTGGTCCGGGGCCGTCCGGGCCTACCGGTCCGACCGGGTCAGGGGGCTACGCGCCCACCCGTCGGCCTTCCTCGACCTGACAACCGTGAGCCGGGCCTGATCCGGCATGGTGCGTTTCCTGGCCCGGCGGCTGGCGACGATCCCCGTCACCATGCTGGCGGTCAGCTTCCTGGTGTTCATCGCCACCGAACTGATCCCCGGCGACGTGGCGCGCGTCGTGTTGGGCCGGGAGGCCAGCCAGGCGTCGGTGGACGCGCTGCGCCACCAGTTGCGTCTCGACGAGCCGCTGGTGCCCCGCTACCTGCACTGGTTGGGTGGGTTCGCCACCGGTGACTGGGGGCGCTCCTACACGCTCGGAGTCGACGTCCGCCCGCTAGTGATCGAGCGTCTGCTCGACAGCGCGACGCTTGCCCTGCTCGCCTTCGTCCTGCTGGTCCCTGTCGCGCTGGCGCTCGGCCTTGCGGCGGGATTGCGCGAGGGGCGGCTGACCGACCGGATCCTCAGCGTCACAGGCCTGAGCCTCGGTGCCGTTCCCGAGTTCGTCACCGGCGTCGTGTTGCTGGTCCTCTTCAGCGTGAAGCTGCACTGGCTGCCCTCGTCGGCGCAGGCACCGCCGGGGGCCGGTCCGCTGACCTTGATCCGGCATCTGCTGCTGCCCGCAGTCTGCCTGGTCCTGCTGTGCACCGGCTATGTCGCCAGGCACGTGCGGGCGAGCACGGTCGCGGTCCTCGCCAGCCCGTTCATCCGGGCAATGCGGGTGCGTGGCATGTCCGAGGCGCAGCTCGTGCGCGGGCACGTGCTGCGCAACTCGCTGGTGCCGGCGACGAGCGCGCTCGCCGTGCAGCTGCAGTTCCTGCTCGCGGGACTGGTGACCGTCGAGCTGCTGTTCGGCTACCAGGGCATCGGCGACCTGCTGCTGTCGTCGGCGACCAGTAAGGACGTGCCGACCCTGCAGGCCGGCGCGATCGTGCTCGGCGCGGTGGGGATGGGCATCTACGTCGTCGCAGACCTGGTGTACGCGCTGCTCGATCCGCGCGTACGGGTGGGGAGGGGGCGCGGTGAACGACACCGCGGTGGATTCCGCGGCGAGCGTCACAGTCGGCTCCCGGGCTGGCTTCCGGGCTGGCTTCGTGGTCGGCGCGTTCCTGCTGGTCGGCTGGGTCGTCGTCGCGGTGTTCTGGCCGCAGCTGGCGCCGGCGGATCCGATGGCCCAGCATCCGTCCCAGCGGATGCTGGGGCCGGGCGGCGGGCACCTGTTCGGCACCGACCAGTTCGGCCGGGACGTGCTGTCGCGGGTGATGGCAGGAGCCCGCCCGGTGCTCGAGGTCGCTCCGCTGGCGACCGCGCTCGGGGTGGCGGTCGGAAGCCTGCTCGGGCTCGTATGCGGCGCGCGGCGCGGCCTGTTCGACGAGATCGTGATGCGGGTCGTCGATGTGCTCGCTGTCTTCCCGAATCTGGTCGCGGCCGTGGTGGTGGTGGTGGCACTTGTGGGCCGCTCGACGACCACCCTCGTCCTGGTCATCGGAACGTTCTTCGTCCCGATCGTGACCCGCAGCGTGCGGGCGGCCGTGCTGGTCGAGCGGGAGAAGCCCTATGTCGAGGCCGTCCGGCTGCGTGGCGAGCCGTTCTGGTCGCTGCTGTGGCGGGAGGTGCTGCCCAACGTGACCGGAACCGTGCTGGTCGAGGCGACGTCGAGGCTGGGCGACGCGGTCTTCGCCGCCTCGACCCTGTCCTTTCTCGGACTCGGCCAGCCACCGGGATCCCCGGAGTGGGGGGCCTCCGTGGCCGACAACCGGGTCTTCCTCCAGCAGGGCTGGTGGACGGTGCTGTTCCCGGCGCTCGCCGTCGGAAGTCTCGTCATCGGTGTCGCGCTGATCGCCGACAACCTGCGGGAACAGGCCGCGCGGTGGTGGGCGACGGGGTGGTGGGCGACGCGGTGGTGGGCGACGCGGTGGTGGGCGAGGCCGTGGCCGCCGGGGGGCTTGTCGTCGAAGGACTGACGGTGAGCTACCCGTCGTCCGGCGGACCGGCCGTCGCCGTCGACGGCGTCAGCCTGCGGGTCCGACCCGGTGAGACCTACGGCCTGGTCGGAGAGTCGGGGTGCGGCAAGAGCACGCTGGCCGCGGCGCTCGCGGGCGTGCTGCCCGGCGGGGGTGCCATCGACGCCGGCCGCATCGTGCTCGACGGGGTCGACGTGCGGGCCCTGTCCGCCCGGGAGCACCGGCGGTGGCGGGCCGACGCCTTCGCCATGGTCCACCAGGGCACGAGCAGCAGCCTGGACCCCACCGTGCGGGTCGGCGCGCAGGTGGCGGAGGCCTGCCGGCTGGGGGGGGCTGTCCCGGGCCGAGGCCCGGGCGCGGGCCGTCGAGCTGCTCGGCGCGGTGCGGCTGCCCGAGCCCGCGACGATCGCGCGACGCTGGCCGCACGAACTCTCCGGGGGCCAGCAGCAGCGGGTCGGCATCGCCGCGGCCCTCGCCGGCAGCCCCCGCCTGCTCGTCCTCGACGAGCCGACCACCGGCCTTGACGCCGCCGTCGAGCGGGAGGTCCTCGACCTGATCCAGGCGCTGCGGCGCCGGATCGACGCCGCCGTCATGCTTGTCAGTCATGATCTTGAACTGGTGGCGCGTACCTGTGACCGGGTGGGCGTACTGTACGCGGGCCGCCTGGTCGAACAGGGCACGGCGGCCGACCTGCTCACCGCGCCTGGCCACCCCTACACCGCCGCCCTCGTCGCCGCCGTCCCGCGGGTGGGGATGAGCAGGCGGGAACGCAGGATACCGGCGGTGCCCGGGCAGCCGCCGTCGCCGACCGACCGGCCGGTGGGCTGCATCTTCGTCGACCGGTGTGCGCTCGCCGACGAGGTGTGCCGTGCGTCCGAGCCGCCGCTTGCCCCCGTCGCCGACTCCCCGGACGGACCCGGCGGGCACGATGGGCACACGGTGCGCTGCCATCACGGCGACCGCGTCGGACTGCTGCGCCGTCCCGAACAGGTCGTCGGCGTGGCCCCGCGGGAGGCCCGGCCGGGGCTGCTGACCGTGCGGGGGCTGTCCCGCAGCTATGGCCGGACACCCGTGCTCACCGGTATCGACCTCGACATCGGCCACGGGGAGGTACTCGGCTTTGTCGGGGAGTCCGGCAGCGGGAAGACGACCCTTGCCCGAGCCGTGGCGGGCCTGGGCCCGGACGGACCCGGCGAGATCCGGCTCGCTGGCCGGCCGCTACCGGCATCGCTGTTCCGCCGCCGCGCGGACAACCGCCGACGCGTGCAGATGGTCTTCCAGGACCCCGATACCACCCTCAATCCCCGGCACACCGTCGCCACGGTGCTGCGCCGGGCACTGGTGACCCTGCGCGGCGAGGGCACGGTCGCCGACCTTGCCGGACGCGTCGAGCTCGGCTCCCGGCTGCTGCCGGTGATGACGCCGAGGCTGTCGGGCGGTCAGAAGCAACGCGTCGCGATCGGCCGGGCCCTCGCGGGCGATCGCAAGCTGATCGTCTGCGACGAGCCGGTGTCCGCGCTTGACGTCAGCGTCCAGGCCGCGGTGCTCGAGCTGCTCGCCACCACCCGGGACGCCGACGGCGTGTCCTACCTGTTCGTCTCGCACGACCTGGCCGTCGTCGGCTACCTCGCCGACCGGGTCGCCGTCCTGCACCGGGGCCGGATCGTGGAGGTCGGCCCGGCCGCCGCGGTACTGGCCGGACCGCATCATCCCTACACCCACACGCTGACCGCCACCCACACGCTGACCGCACCGGTGGATCCGGCACCGCCCGGGCGGGCCGGATCCACCGGTGCGGTCAGCGTGTGGG
>NZ_CDWRCK010000217.1:7325-7900 GCF_977927595.1 Frankia sp. CcWB3 | reverse complement strand
CCGCAAGCCCGACCACGGGTGCCGCGCCGGCCCCGTCCGCGGCCGTCACTGCCATCACGGCCGATACGGGATCCGCGGACGGCGGTGACGGTGGCGGTGGCTGGATACTCCCCGTTGTGATCGCCGGTGTCCTCACGCTCGGCGGCGGCACCCTGTTCGCCCTGCGGCGACGTCACTCCGGAGCGCGCTGACCCTATGGACACCCCCGTCACCAGGAAAGACCCCGCCATAACGAACAACTCCACCACGCCCGCAGACCCCATCACGCCCGCGGGTCCGGCCGCTCCTCCGTATGCCGCCGCTCCCACCAGAACCAGCCCCGCCAGCCGCTCCACCTCGGGGGACGGACGGACGGCGGCGGTCGGACGGATGGCGCCCGTCGCCGTCGCGGCCGGATGCGTGGCGCTGGCCCTGACCGTCGGTTTCGGGCCAGGCCCCCTGCGGCTGCCCGGCCTGCCCTCGTCCGGCACGCCCACCTACTGGGCACTGCCGTTCACGCATCTGGTCGGCAAGATCGCCGCCGTGGGGACGATCGGGTGGCTTCTCGCGGCCGCCGTCCTTCTTCCGGCGAAACA
>NZ_CDWRCK010000217.1:2516-7154 GCF_977927595.1 Frankia sp. CcWB3 | reverse complement strand
AACGCGGTGCGGCCGGCAACGAGTCGCGGGTGGGCATCCTGTCCCCCACGGCCCGGCGGTGCGGCCGGTACGCGGCGAACGCCGCGGCTCTGTGGATGGTGGCCACCCTCGTGGAGCTGCTGTTCACCCTGTCCGAGATCTCCGCGCGCCCGGCCGGCGACGTCCTGGGCGTCTCCTCGCTGCGCTCCTTCGTCTCCACCACCTCCCAGGGCCGGGCACTGCTCGTCGTGGCGGCCCTGGCGGCCGTCATCGCGATGATCGGCCGTACGGTCACGACGACAACCGCGGCCGGGGCCCTGCTCGCTGTCGCGGTCGCCGGCATCGTGCCGCCGATTCTGGTTGGCCACGCCGCCACGTCCGGCGATCATGCGATCGCAGTGGTGGCCCTCGGCGTGCATGTATTCGCGGCCACGGCCTGGGTGGGTGGTCTACTCGGCCTGCTCACCGCGGTGCGGCTGCCGGTGGGCTCGTTCGGCCCGGCGCTGCGCCGGTACAGCCGGTTCGCGGCCGGGGCGGCGGCCGTCACGGCGATCAGCGGGATCGCCGGTGCGGCCCTGCGGCTCGGCGGCTTCACCCCGTTGTGGGACACCCGCTACGGTCTGCTGGTCCTGCTCAAGGCCGCGGGCCTGCTGGCCGCCGTCACGCTCGGTGGTCTGGTGCGCCGCCGGATCGTCGCCGGGCTCGCGGTGAGGACGCCCACCGACCAGACCGGCACCACCGACCAGACCGGCACTGCTCAGACGAACACCCGCCGGACCGGCACCGACGGGACTACCGCGGTCGCTCGTTTCCTGCGCATCGCCGGCGTGGAGCTCACCGTTCTCACGGCCACGGTCGGACTGGCCGTCGGACTGTCCCGCACGGCGCCACCGGTGAACGACGCACTCGTTCCCGACGATCCGACCCAGACGCTGCTCGGATACCCGATGCCCCCACCGATCACCGCCGTGCGGCTCGCCACCGACTGGCGCATCGACTGGGTCTTCCTCGCCGGCGCGGTCACCGCCGCCCTGCTCTACCTCGCCGGCCTGCGCCGGCTACGGGCACGCGGCGCCCCCTGGCCGCTCGGGCGCACCATCGCCTGGCTCGCCGGCCTGCTCGTCGTCGTGGTCGCCACATCGAGCGGACTCGGGCTGTACGGGCCGGTCCTGCTCAGCGTGCACATGAGCCAGCACATGCTGCTCAGCATGCTGGCCCCGATCCCGCTGGTGCTCGGCGCGCCGGTGACCCTGGCGCTGCGGGCGATGCGGCCCGCCACGGCTCCGCACCGCACCGGACCGCGCGAATGGCTGCTGAGAACGCTGCGGTCCTGGCCGGTACGCATCCTGACCCATCCGCTGCTCGTGACGGCAAACTTCGCCGGCAGCCTCTACGTGCTCTACCTCAGCTCGCTGCTGTCGACCCTCATGCGCAACCATCTCGGCCACCTGTACATGAACGTGCACTTCCTCGCGGTCGGCGTGCTGTTCTTCGAGCTGCTGATCGGGACCGACCCGCTCCCCCGCCGGCTGCCGCATCCCGGCCGCGTCCTGATGCTGCTGGCCGTCGTCCCGTTCCACGCCTTCCTCGGCCTGACCATCATGAGCACATCGGCCCTGCTCGGCTCAGGCTGGTACGACCGCCTGGTCCGGCCCTGGGGCGTCTCACCGCTCAGCGACCAGCGGACCGCCGGGGGCATCGCCTGGGCGTTCGGCGAGATTCCCACCTTTGTCGTGCTGATCGTGCTGGCCATCCAGTGGTCCCGGCTGGACGAGCGGCAGACGCGGGCCCGGGAGCGGCGCATCGCCGCCGCTGGTGACGTCGACGCCGAACTCGACGCGTACAACGCCTACCTCACCCGGCTCGCCGCCGGCCCGGCCCGGCGCACGCCGTCCGCGGCCACCCCCACTACCGCGACAGCCGCCGCCTCGACAGCAGCCACCTCACGCACGACCTCGCCCGCCCCCGGAGACGAGACCATCGCTGAGGCCGAGACCGGTGCTGAGGCCGAGACCTCCGGATAGGCAGGCCGGGAGAGAACCCCGACTACGGCGTCGGCCGCGGGCCGTCGGGACCGGATGCCGCGGCCCTCCCGTCCGGACGGACGACCCCCGGACGGACGACCACCCCCGGACGGGCGACCACCGCGGACCGCGGGCTGTCGGCAGGCGCACCCTCGGCAGGCGCCGCGGGCAGGATCCGCACGTTGCTCTGCGAAATCGGCGGGCGGCGCGCCGCTTCCAGGTCCACCCGCGCGGCCACCACCGTCAGCTGCCGGCGGATGATCGCCCATACGAGTTCGAGCAGGACCGCCGCCACCGCGGCGATGCCGACCGCCGTCCACGGCCCGGTCGTCCCCACCAGGGAGAGCTGGAAGAACTCCTGGCCGGGCGGGATGGCCAGGACCAGCGCGAACGCGACCGCCATGGTCAGCACGAGCGCGATGCGCCACCAGGTGTACGGACGGGCGACGATCGCCAGTGCCCACAGCGCGACTCCGAACAGCGTCAGCGTCGCCATCGAGGTCTCGGTGTCCAGGTCTTGACCATAGAAGTGCGACCGGGCCAGCAGGTAGGACGTCATCGTCGCCGCGGCGACGAGCAACCCGGCGGGAAGGGCGAAGCGCAGCACCCGACCGACGAAGTCCGGCTGCGCCCGTTCGGTGTTCGGCGCCAGCGCCAGGAAGAACGACGGGATGCCGATCGTCAGCGACCCGACGAGCGTGAGATGCCGAGGGAGGAACGGGTACGGCACCTGGGTGATCATAACCACGATCGCGAGCAGGACCGAGTAGACGGTCTTGGTCAGAAACAGGTTCGCGACCCGTTCGATGTTGCCGATGACCCGCCGCCCCTCGGCGACCACCGGCGGCAACGTCGCGAAGCTGTTGTTCAGCAGCACGATCTGGGCGACCGCGCGGGTCGCCTGGCTGCCGGATCCCATCGACACGCCGATGTCGGCGTCCTTGAGCGCCAGGACGTCGTTGACGCCGTCGCCGGTCATCGCGACGACGTGCCCCCGCGACTGCAACGCCGCGACCATCTCCCGCTTCTGCTGCGGGCTGACCCGCCCGAAGATCGAGTGGCTCTCCATGGCGTCGGCGAGCGCGGCCCGGTCGGTCGGCAGCGTGCGGGCGTCAACGGGATCGTCGGCGCCGGGCAGCCCCAGCGAGCGGGCGACCGCGCCGACCGACAGCGCATTGTCCCCCGAGAGGATCTTGGCGGCGACGTTCTGCTCGGCGAAGTACCGCAGGGTATCCGGGGCATCCGCCCGCAGCCGCTGGGCGATGACCACGAGCGCCACCGGGACGACGCCAGTCGGCACCGTCGCCGGGTCCGCCAGTGCGTCCGCCAGCGGCGCGCCGAACCGAGCGAGCAGCAGCACCCGCAGGCCCTGCGCCCCGTACTCGTCCGCGGTGGCGAGCACCCGGTCACCAGCTGCCAGCAGCACATCGGGCGCGCCGAGCAGCCAGGTGCCCTCGGTCCCGTCCGCGGCGGCGAGGGTCGCGCCGCTCCACTTACGCGCCGAGGAGAACGGCGCGTCCGCCCGCACCTGCCAGCCCTGCGGGGCGGGATAGGCATCGATGATCGCCTGCAGGCTCGGATTCGGCCGGCTGTCGGCCGCGCCGAGGGCGCCGAGCACGCTCGGCACGAGGGTGCTCGGCTCTCCGGCCGCACCTGCCCCGGAGGCGGCGCCCGTCTCAGGTACGGCGCCGGCGGTGCCCGGCTCGACGATCCGCAGCTCCACGACGTCCATCGCGGCCTCGGTGAGGGTGCCGGTCTTGTCCAGGCAGACGACGTCGACGCGGGCCAGCCCCTCGATCGCGGGCAGTTCCTGCACCAGGCACTGCCGCCGGCCCAGCCGCACCACGCCGACCGCGAAGGCGACCGACGTGAGCAGCACCAGGCCCTCCGGCACCATCGGCACGAGCCCGGCGACCATCCGGCGGATGGCCTCGGGCAGGTCGTCGTCGTTGACGACCACCTGGCTGATGATCAGCGCGAGGCCGGCCGGAATGATCATCCAGGTGACGACCCGCAGAATGGTGCTGATGCCGCCCCGCAGCTCGGAGTGCACCAGGGTAAACCGACTCGCCTCCTCAGCGAGCCGGGCCGCGTAGGCCTCGCGGCCCACCCGGGTCGCCCGGAACGCCCCCGACCCCGCGACAACGAAGCTGCCCGACATGACGATGTCGCCGGGCTGCTTGTGCACCGGATCCGCCTCACCGGTGAGCAGCGACTCATCGACCTCCAGGTGATCGGCTGCCAGGACCAGGCCATCGACGGGGATCTTGTCGCCGGCGCCGAGCTCGATCACGTCGTCCAGCACGATCTCGGTGGCGGGGAGCTCCCGGGCGACACCGTCACGCCGCACGACGGGCCGGGACTCCCCCACCACGGCAAGCCGGTCCAGGGTGCGCTTCGCCCGCAGCTCCTGGAACAGGCCGACCAGGGTGTTCACGATGATCACGCCGCCGAACAGGGCGTCCTGGAATGGACCGACGATGACGACGAAGACCAGCAGAACGCCGATGATCGCGTTGATCCGGGTGAGGACGTTCGCACGGATGATGTCGCGCAGCGAACGGCTGGAGCGGGCCGGCACGTCGTTGACGCGGCCGTCGGCGACGCGTTCGGCGACCTCGGCGGCGGTCAGCCC
>NZ_CDWRCK010000217.1:0-1944 GCF_977927595.1 Frankia sp. CcWB3 | reverse complement strand
GGCGGCGGATCGACCGGCGGCGGATCGACCGGCGGCGGATCGACCGGTCGCGGCGGGGCCGGACCCGCCGACGGGCATGGACCCGTTGGCGGACGCGGGGGCGTCGATGGACGCGGGGTCGCCGACGGGCGCCAGGTCCCGGTCGTCGAACCGTCCCGGAGACAGCCGCGATCCCGCGGCCCCTCGCCGAATCATGGCGTCCTCCACGCTCCGTCGCGGTCGCTGCCGGAGGCTCGGCAGCGGAATCGGTATCGGTTTCCCGACCGACGTCGGGCGGGCCTCGGACTCGTTCGGATATGTCCCGCAGACACCTTCACCGTCTGCACACGCGGACCGCCGACCCTCACCGTAGTTGACGGGCGTAGGCACGTGGGTCGCGCCTGGGGCTCCCCGCCCGTTCAGCCCGGGGGGGCACCGGCGCCGGGGCTGAGGGCGCCCCCGGCCAGCAGGGAGAACAGCAGCAACCCCAGCCCCACGCGATACAGCACGAAGGGCGCGAAACTGCGCGTCGAAATGTACCGTAGGAACCACGCGATCGCGGCGTACCCGGTGGCGAACGCCACGAGCGTGGCGAGGATCGTCGGGCCCCAGGCGACGTCGGCATCCTTCCCACCGATGGAGCGCAGTTCGAAGACCCCGGACGCCAGCACCGCCGGCATCGCCAGCAGGAAAGAGTACCGGGCCGCGGCCTCGCGGGTGTAGCCGAGGAGCAGGCCCCCGCTGATCGTCGCACCGGACCGGGAGACGCCGGGGATCAGCGCGGCAGCCTGGGCGAGGCCATAGAAGAGCCCGTCACGCACCGACAAGTCCTCGAGCACTTTGCGCGGGCGGGGCGGCGAATGACGACCCTGCGGCCGCCCCTTCGAGGCGTACCAGTCCGCGCCGCCCAGGATCAGGCCAAGCACGATCAGCGTCGTGGCAATCAGCCGCAGGTCGCGGAACGGGCCCTCGATGGCGTCCTGCAGCGTCACCCCGAGCAGGCCGATCGGAAGGGTGCCGAGGATGACCAGCCAGCCCATCCGGGCGTCGGGGTCCTTACGCATCGCCCGGCGGGTGAGCGAGCGCGCCCACGCCGCCACGATGCGGGCGATGTCCTTACGGAAGTAGATCAGCACGGCGGCCTCGGTGCCGATCTGGGTCACAGCGGTGAACGCGGCGCCCGGGTCCTCCCAGCCGGCGAGCGCGGCGGCGATGCGCAGGTGGGCGCTGGACGAGACCGGGAGAAACTCGGTGAGCCCCTGAACGAGACCGAGGACCGTCCCCTCGAAGAAGTTCATCGACGCGCCGACCTGGCCCACGAGCCAGACGAGTCCGGCCTACCCGGCCCATCCGGTCCGTTCAGCCCGTCCGGCGAGGCCGCCGGGTCCGGAGGCCACGCGGAACGACGATCGGTCTGCCGGCTCCGCGCCCGACCTGTTCGCGTCATCCACGCACACCCGACCACGGCTTCACCGTAGCGAAGGGTGAAGTGCGGGCGGATGCCGGGTGACGGCGTCCCCGCCTTCTCCGATCCTCCGACCTGGTCCGATCGACCTGGTCCGATCGGGGTTCCGCCGGATCGGGCCGAGCCCACCCCGCAGCAGGCCCCCCACACGGGCTGACCTGGCGGTTCGTCGGACAGTCACGGACCGCGACGAACGGGCGGGTTCATGCTCTGGCCATGCAACCGAACGAGATCGCTCGCTTTCTGTTCATCTTTGGCCCGCACCGCGTCACCCGGAAGTACGGACCGCCCGCCTCGTGGCGGTCTGGCGCGCCCCGATCAGGGCCGGGGAGCGACACAGTACGCATAGGAGGTTGCACGATGAGTCATCTGCTCGCGAATGTGATCATTGAAGTGGTCGGAACAGCCGTGATCCTGGTTCTGACCAGTCTGGTGCGACGCTGGCTGGGCCAGCCGGCCGCTCGCCCCGCCTGATCCGACCCAACCCGGCCTCCCCCGAC
>NZ_CDWRCK010000216.1:0-7175 GCF_977927595.1 Frankia sp. CcWB3 | reverse complement strand
GGAGGGTTCGAAACGCGTAAGTTATTTCATTTCGACTCCTGAGAGAGGGCTGGGCCAGATGGAGCCTGGCCGCGGCCCGGCCGAAGTGGAGTTCTTCTGCGATCGCCAGGAAAGAGACGAGGTATCGGAAATCGATCTTGCTCTCCATGGCACCTCCCGCGGACACGCTAGCGATCCCGAAAAACTACGGGTGAATACGGCGTGTGGAGATACGGAAGATACGGCGTAAGATTCGCCCGACGTGGCATCCACCACGCCTCCGACCTGGCACTTGACTTCGAGCAGAATATCAGAATCGGCTCGATCCGCGACTTTGCGGCACTATCCCCGGAAGCGGACGGGGAGCTCCGCCAGTCCTCGGATGAGCAGGTTGGATTTGTAGGGCGGCGAATCGACGAGAAGCTCGGCGGACCGGACCCGGTGGAGGAACCCCGCCAGGAAGATCTCCATCTCGAGCAACGCCAACGGCGCGCCGAGGCAGTAGTGGTGGCCAAGGCTGAACGACAGGTGCCGGGACGCGCCGGAGCCCGCCACGTAGCGGCGCACATCGAGACGGTCCGGGTCGTCGAACGCCTCCGGATCGCGGTTGGCGCAAGCGATCAACGCCACCACGCCCTCACCCGGGGAAAAGGTCTGGCCACCCACCGTCATTTCCCGGATCGCTGCCCGGGTGTTGAGGTGGATCGGGGAGTCATAGCGTAGCAGCTCGTCGACGGCGGGCCGGATGAGATCCGGTTCGTCGCGCAGCAACGCCGTCTGATCGGGGTTACGCAGCAACGCCAGCGCCCCGTTGCCGACCAGGTTGACCGTCGTCTCGTGGCCGGCGATCAGCAGGGTCACGCAGGTGCCGAGCAGTTCGTCCTCGGTCAGCCGATCACCCTGCTCCTCGACGGCGGCCAGCGCGCTGAGCAGATCGTCGCCACCGCTGCGGCGGCTGCGCGCGACCAGCGCACGGAAGTAGGCGAGGAACTCAGGGATGGCGTCGTTACGTTCCGCCAACGCCTCCGGAGACATCAGGACGTCCGGGTCGAACGCCCTGGCCAGCGCCTGCGACCAGATCTGGATGATGCCGTGGTCGGCCGCCGGCACCCCGAGGATCTCACAGATGATCGTGAGTGGCAGCGGGTACGCGATCGTCTCGATGAGGTCGAACTCTCCGGCCCGCAGCGCGGTGTCGAGCAGGTCGTCGACGAGGGCGGTGATACGCGGCCGCAGATCGGCGACCCGACGCGGGGTGAACGCCTTGCTCACCAGGCCGCGCAGCCGGGTGTGGTCCGGCGGCTCCATCCACAGGAACGTCGCCGGGAACTCCTCGGCGGGCAAGGTGGGATGCAGTTGGTGGGCCTCCTGATCGTGCCCCCAACTCTGGTTGGACAGTACCGCTACGCAGTCGTCGTGCCGGGTGGCGACCTGCAGTCCGAACGGCGTCTCGGGCAGCCGGCCGGCTGCCCGCAGGCGCGCATAGAGCGGATAGGGATTCGGCCTGTTCGCGGGATCGAACAACGCGGCCAGCAGATCAGGCGCCTGGTCCGGGAGCGGGTTCCCGTGGTCGGCCGCGACGCCGGTACCGGCGTCCGCCCCGGCGAATACGGAATCGGTTGTGACTGCCATGGTGTGCTCCTCATCGTCGGTCCGACGAATGCCAGCGCGAGTGGTGCCACGGCGCTTGGTTCACGGTGGGTCTCCACCTGGAAGCGCCCCGGGACCTGTGCGTTCAGGCCACCTGCCCGGAGCCCGATCGCGGCGGGAGACATGAGGGAATGGAGGCGACGGATGGGATGAGTAGGACGGCGGGACGGTGGCGGGTGGGGACCCTCGGTTCCGTTCCCGAGTCTCGTTTCCGGACCCTCGCCTCCAGATTCAGGCCGGACACCAGGAAACTTGATTCGGTCGCGGTCGCGGTCGCGGTCGCGGTCGCGGTCGCGCGCCGGGCCGTCGACCCGGCGAGGTGATCGGTACATTTGATACCACCAGGACGACACCCAGGTAAGGGGATGTAATGAAGTAACAAATACGTGATCGAGAGCATCATCGCAGGTCACAGGCCTGTGGAGGGTTCGAAACGCGCAAGTTATTTCATTTCGACTCCTAAACTCCCAGGAAACCATCGGATGAATTTTTCGACCGCCGGGATGATTCGGTGATGTATTGTCGGCCCTGATGGATCGATAGATTACCTGAATTTTTATTGACGAACGACCACCATACCCACGAGCCTTTTCCTGCTGCCCGCGGCATTCATCAGCGCATCCGATCATCAGTACACCCGACGGACAGACATCAGTACACCCGACGGGCGAGTACACCTGACGGGTAGCCCCATCGGCTGCTGTTCGGCCGCCGTCGCCTCGGTGCCGGCCGGGCCCCATCCGTCGCACGGGCGCGGAAGACACCTGGACGCGGAAGACAGGAGTGCGGATCATGCCTGCCATCCGGAGCGAGGCCACCTCGCCCACCTCCGCCATCTCGCCCACGTCTCCGACGGTCCATCCGCGGCCGGTCTTTCCACGGTCGGCGACGACCGGGGGGCCGGCCCACACGACCCACGGCAGCCACGCGACGGACCCGACCGGCACGACCGACGCTCGCGGGCACCATGAGCCGCTCGACGCCGAGACGTTGCACGACGCACTGGACGTTGCGGCCGCCCGGCATCCCGACACACCCGTCACGTTCCCGTCGACCCGCGAGGTGATCTCGCTGCGGGACCTCGCGGCCACCTCCCGGACGATCGCGGCCGCGCTGACGACGGACGGGGTCCAGGCCGGTGAGCGGGTCGGGGTACTGGCCGCGAACTCGGCCGAGTTTCTGCTCGCGCTCTTCGCGATCAGTCGGGCGGGCGCGGCGGCCTGTCCGCTGCCACTGCCGACCACCGCGCACGACCTCAACGGCTATGCCGACCGGGTCTCGCGCACCACGGCGGCCGCGGGCATCCACCGGGTGGTCACCGGAGGCCGGGTGTCCGCCATCCTGCGCCGGACGGCCGACCGGCTCGGCGGACTCCGGTTCCTCCCCGCGGCGGACCTGGCCCGCGACGCCGGTCCCGCCACGCCCACGCGCCAGCCACCTCCGAGTCCCGGGCGTCCGGTGGGTGCGGTAGGTGCGGTGGGTGCGGTGGGTGCGGACGACATCGCGATCGTGCAGTTCACCTCCGGCAGCACCGCGGCCCCGAAGGGCGTGGTACTCAGCCACCGCGCCGCGCTGTGCGGCATCCGCGCGATCATCGACGGCATCCGGCTCGGTGAGGGCGATCACGGCGGAATCTGGTTGCCGCTGTTCCACGACATGGGGCTGTTCGCGACCCTCAGTGCGATCATGACCGGCATCCCGATGACCGTCTGGTCCCCGGCGGACTTCGTCCGTGACCCCGCCGGCTGGCTGCGCTCGTTCCTCGCCAGCGGCGCCACGATCTCGCCGGCGCCAAACTTCGCCTACGACGACCTCGTCCGGGCGATCGACCCGGACGAGGTACCCGGGCTGGACATGCGCCGGTGGCGCGTCGCGCTGAACGGAGCCGAGCCGGTCTCCGCGGTCGGCGTTGAGCGATTCCTCGACCACTTCGCGCCGGCCGGGTTCGCCCCCACGGCGATGTTCCCCGTGTACGGGATGGCCGAGGCCACCCTGGCCGTGGCCTTCCCGCCGCTGGGCCGCGCCCCCGTGGTCACCTGGGTCGACCGGGACCGACTCGCCGCCGAGGGAATCGTGACGGAGGTCCCGCGCGAGCATCCGCGCGCCAAGGGGCTGGTCGCCGTCGGCCGGCCGGTCCGCGACATCCGGATTCGCATCGCCGACCTGCACGGTGACGTCCTGGCCGATCCGCTCGGCGACGGTCTGGCGCCGAGCCTGCGGGTGGGCGAGATCCAGATCCGGGGTGGTTCGGTCACCTCGGGCTACCTCACCGCGGGGGGCCTGACGACCGGGGGCTTCACCGCGGACGGCTGGCTGCGCACCGGCGACCTCGGCTTCCAGCGCGGCGACGATCTGTTCGTGACCGGCTGAGACAAGGAAATGATCATTATACGCGGCGTGAACTACTACCCCGAGGACGCCGAAGCGGCGGTGCGTGACCTTCCGGGCGTGCACCGACGTCGCGTCGTCGCCTTCGGCTCCCCCGACCAGCCAGACGCCGCCGACAGCCCCCCGGACGCCACCGGAGCGAAGGCTGCCGGCGGCGTCACGGTGGTCGGCGAGACCGCGCTGACCGAGCCCGCGGACCGAGCCCGACTCGCGACCGACCTGCGGATGGCGGCAACTGCGGCGCTGGGGCTGTCCACGGTGACGGTGCGTCTGGTCGAGCCCGGTGCGCTGCCCCGTACCTCCAGCGGCAAATTCCAACGGCTGGCGGTACGCGACCTGGTCGGGCGCGGCGTGCTCTGACCCGCAAGCCCCGCCTCCGATTCCGCACGCCCAGCGCGTTCCGCGCCCATCGACCAGCCGCGCGTTCCGCGCCTATCGACCAGGGAGCCCGATGCGCAGCCACCTGATGACGCCGAGCCCTGACGGCCCGCGGGAAGCCGACGATCCGGAGGACTACCTGAGCGTGCCGTGGTCCGTGCTCGCGGACTATCGGTGTTTCGGCTGCTCGCCGCACAATCCGCACGGGCTGCAACTACGCTTCTCCGCCCACGCCGACGGCATCTCGACCCGTTTCCGACTCGAACGCCGGCACGAGTCCTATCCCGGCGTCGTGCACGGTGGCCTCATCGGAGTGATCGTCGATGAGACGATGGGCAATCTGATCGTGCTGCAGGTCGGGCTCACCGCGTTCACCACCGCGCTGCGGGTGCGCTACCTCGCCCCGCTGAGCGTCGGCGCCGAGTACCGCTGCGTCGCCCGGCTGCACGGCGTCCCGGATGGTACCCCCGGCTGCGGGGACGCGGCACCGGTCGGCGGCACGGTCGGCGGAGCGAACAGCGGCGTAAACGGCGGCAGAGCAAACGGGCTGGTGCACGCCGAGGCCGAGATCCTCGACGATGCCGGGACGCTGCTCGCGACCGCAAGCGCAACCTACCGCCCGACCCCGATGGACACCGCCCGGGACCGGATGATGCTGAATCCGACCGAGGCCGACCGTGTCGCGCAGGCACTGGCGGCGACGCTCACCAGACCACCGGCCACCGGGTCCACCGCCGCCGGCCTCCCCACCTCAGAGGAGCACTGAATGTCAGTGTCGTATGCGGAGATCGTCACCACCGTCACCGCCATCGTCGCTCGTGAGCTCGGCATCCCGGTCGAGGACCTGGCTGCGGACGCCGATCTGCGCTCCGTGGAGGGCGCGGACTCGGTGAAGGTGCTCCGGATGATCGCCCGGGTAGAACGCGAGTACGACGTCGAGCTCGAGGACGAGGACGTCTTCTCGGCGGTCACCGTCGCCGAAGTCGCCGACGTCGTCCAGGCGGCGCTGCAGGTGCAGGCCGCATGAACTCGCCCGTCACCACCGCACCGGAGGCTGCGGTGGGCCTCGCCGCCGGGCCCACGACGGGCACCGAACCCACGACGAGCGACACCAATCAGCACTACGACCTGCCGCCCGAGGTCTTCGGCCTGTTCCTCGATCCCCTGCGCAAATACAGCTCGGGTCTTTACCGCACGGAGCACGACACCCTCGAGCAGGCGCAGATCGCCAAGCTCCACTTCGTCGCCGATCGGCTCGGCCTGCGCCGCGGTGGTCGCCTCCTCGACATCGGATGCGGCTGGGGTTCGCTGACGCTGTTCATGGCGGTCGAGTACGAAGCCGAGGTCGTCGGGGTCTCCCCCGCGGGGCGACAGCACGCCTACATCGCGCAGCGAGCTGCCGAACTCGGCGTGAGCGACCGCGTCACCACGGTCCAGGGTCACTTCGAGACGGTCGAGTTGCCCTCGGGGAGTTTCGACGCAGTGACAATGCTCGGCTCGATCGTGCACATGCCCGACCTCGATGTCGTGTTCCGGCGGGCCCGGGCGCTGCTGCGCCGCGACGGACGGCTGTACGTGTCGGAAAGCTGCTTTCGCAACGCTGCCACCCGGGGGGCGTTCGACCATCGGGAAGGGACCGAGTTCGTCCGCGCATCGATCTTCGGCTGGGGGGACATGCGGCCGCTGTCCGACCTCGTCACCGGTGCCGAGGACGCCGGTTTCTCCCTGGCAAGCCTAGACGATCTCACCGACGACTACCGGCGCACCATCGACGACTGGCTGGTGAACGTCGACGCGGCCGCGGAGCGGATCGACGCGATCCGCCCGGGAACGGCCGCGACGCTGCGCCGCTATCTGGAGGTCGCGAACGCCGGCTGGGGCTACATCACCAAGCACTACGCGCTGGTGTGCCGCAAGGCACGCTGACCGCCGCCGAGAGAGGAACGGGATCCACATCATGACGGCATCCGACATTCTCCGGCCGGCGTTCGGCCAGGCCCGCGGCGTCGAACCGCCGCGAGCCCCCGCACGCCCGGCCCTGGCGCCGCTGCTTCCTCCCGCCGAGGTCGAGGCGGCCGTCATCGCCTTCCACCAGGCGGGCTCCACCACCCGCCGCTTCAACGTCGAATCGACGTTCGCCTGGGAGAACGCCGACGCCGATCGGCTCACCGAGGGACAGCGATCCGCGGTCCGGTTCATCACGTTGATCGAGGACCACCTGCCCGGCTACTTCGGCGTGTACGAGCGGGCCTTCCCGCTGAACCCCGACGTCGACGTCGAGAACTTCGTGCACAACCGGGAGCTCTACCACTTCACCGTGCGTTGGGCGCAGGAGGAGGACAGCCACGCCCGGGTGCTGTTCCGCTACCAGGTCGCCGCCGGCATCGCCGATCCCGACGAGCTGCGGCGGGAACTGGCGACCGAGGGGCGCAAGCACTTCGAACTGCCGCACGACCACGCGGTCTCGCTGTTCGCCTACGCCCTGGTCCAAGAGAAGGCGACCCAGCTGTACTACCAGCAGCTGCGGGCGGTCGTCGGCGATCCGGTGTTGGCCGATCTGCCGAACCGGCTCGCCAAGGACGAGGCCCGGCACTTCACCTTTATGGCCGACATCGTGGAACGGTACCTGCGCCGCCACGGCGACGCCGTCGTCGAGCCGATCCGGGAGGTTATCGCGCACTTCTGGATGCCACTAAGGCCTGTTTGGGAAGTGCGTCCCGAGGCTGGCCGTGGATCTGATGGTGATTTTCGGATTGCATGATCCGTTGTGTGGTGCGGGG
>NZ_CDWRCK010000215.1:6305-7523 GCF_977927595.1 Frankia sp. CcWB3 | reverse complement strand
GATCACGAATCTACGTGAATGTTTACGCGAGAGGGACGGTCCCGGGCTGGTTGTCGGGACGCCGCACCGGACCGGCGAACCGGCGCCGGGTGACGAGCGGGCAGAGGACTACGCTCACACCAGGCAGAATCCACCGAAGCGGAGGAAGGACCCGACCATGACCGACGACGCATATGCCCCCGAGGGGCTGGCGGAGAAGCCCCAATTCAATTCGGATGTCGCGCACACCGCCCGGGTCTGGAACTACTGGCTCGGTGGCAAGGACAACTTCGCCTCCGACCGCGCGGTGGGCGACCAGGTCCAGCAGATACTTCCGCACATCGTCGACACCGCCCGCGCCGACCGGGGTTTCCTCACCCGAGCCGTGCAATTCCTGGCCGGCGAGGCAGGTATCCGTCAGTTCCTCGACATCGGGACCGGGCTGCCCACCGCCGGAAACACCCATGAGGTCGCCCAGGAGATCGCACCGGAATCGCGCATCGTCTACGTCGACAACGACCCTCTTGTTCTGGTGCATGCCCGAGTGCTGCTCACCAGCACCCCGGAGGGCGCCACCAAGGGGACGTAATGAAGTAACAAATACGTGATCGAGAGCATCATCGCAGGTCACAGGCCTGTGGAGGGTTCGAAACGCGCAAGTTATTTCATTTCGACTCCCAACTACCTCGAGGCCGACATCCGGGATACCGACCGAATCCTGGAAGCCGCGGCCCGAACGCTGGACTTCACCCGGCCGGTCGCGCTCACCCTGCTGGGGGTGCTGAACTTCGTTCAGGATGCCGAGGAATCGCTGCGGATCGTGCACCGGCTCCTGGATGCTGTGCCGTCCGGTAGTTATCTGGCCATCGCCCACGCCAGCAACGAGGTCTATTCCGAGGAGGCGGAGCGGGTGCGGCAGTTCTGGAACGAGAACGCCACACCACCCATTGTCTTTCGTGACGCGAAACAGATCGCCGTGTTCTTTGACCGGGTCGAGCTGCTCGAGCCCGGCGTCGTCTCGTGCTCGCGGTGGCGGCCGGCCTCCAATGATCTCGGTATCCCGGCCGAGGTGCAGCAGTTCTGCGGAGTGGGCCGCAAGCTCTGAGGACTTCTGCCTGGCGGCTCGTTCAGCCTCGTCGCCGGCCGGACGACGCGTGAGGGGACTTCCCCTCCCGCCGGGCCCCACCGATGATCCGAACGCGCCGATCCGCCCGGCGAGGACCGGACCGGCCCCGGGTA
>NZ_CDWRCK010000215.1:0-6006 GCF_977927595.1 Frankia sp. CcWB3 | reverse complement strand
CCGGTACCGGCCCGGTCGACGTGCCGAGCGTGCTGGTGGTCGCCGACAAGTTCCCCCCGGTGCTCGGCGGCATCCAGACGTTCGCCTGCCATCTCGCGGCCGGGCTTCCGGCCGACCGGATGGTGGTCGTGGCGCCGGCCGCCCCCGGCTACCGAATGATCACGGTATGGCTGCCGATGGCCCCGTCGGCCTGCGTCCTGGCCCTGTTGGTCCGCCGCGGCCACCTCTGACCCGCGCCACCCACCCCCGTCGGGGGATGGTCCCGCACCGCGTCAGGCCCACTCGTCCCGTCCGGGTGGACCCGCGGGCACCGAACCCAACGGCGATTACTCTTCGAATCAATGGGAATGCACAACGTCGGGATGCACAACGTACAGCTAGTTCTCGCGCGTGCACCGTCATCTGCCCATGCCATCCACCCGTCGGTCAGGGCCGCACCCGCGGTCCTCAGAGGGGGGAGACTTCATGAACTGGTCCCGTACATCACGTCGGTGCGCCTCGCGTGCCTTCGTCCTGACCGCCACGCTGGCAGCAGCCCTGGCCGCGCCGGGGCTGCTCAGCTCGGTGGCCGAGGCGGCAGCACCGACCGGCAGCCCGACGGGCAGATGCCCGTCGCTGCCCCAGATCGCCGGCCCGTTGCAAAGCTGGGAGACGGTTACCGCCCTGCCAGCTCCCCGTGCCCATCTCGCGGCCACCACGGGATGTGACGGACGGATCTATGCGATCGGCGGCCAAGCCGCCGAGACGGGCGCCGGCGGCGGCGCCCCGGGCTCGCCTACGGGGACGCCCACGGCAACGCCCGGCCCGACCGCGTCACCAACCACCACACCAACTTCACCGGCCGCCACACCCACTTCACCGATAGCCACACCCGCATCGCCGACGCAGTCGCCAGCCCCCACCGGGACGCCCGGAAGTTCCGCGACGACATCGACGGTGGGTCCGGCCAGCCTGACCCGGAAGCCGCTGGCCGGATCACCCGGCGCGAGTCCGACCGGTTCACCGACCACGCCCGCATCACCGACGGGCACCGGCTCACCCACGTCGCCACCGGGCGTCGCCGCCCTGACGCCGGTGGGAACGGTCCAGGTCTACGACCCGCGGAAGAACGCCTGGACGGACGCGCCCGATCTGCCGACCGCGCGTACCCATCTCGCCGCCGCGACCGACCTCGATGGCCGGATCTACGCGATCGGCGGCCGGTCCGGCAGCTCGAACCAGCCCACGGACATCGTCGAGGTGTACACCCCGTCCGACGGAAGCTGGTCGGCGGGGAAGCCCCTGCCGAGCGCCATGGGTGACCCGAGCGCGGTCCGCGGCACCGACGGCAGGATCTACGTTCTCGACGCGAAGACCCTGGCGATCTACGATCCCGGCTCGGACAGCTGGTCGACGGCCGGAGCGCCGCCGCCCGCGAACAGGGCTCCGGTCCTGACGGCCCTGCCGGACGGCCGGATCCTGGCCGCCGGCGGCATCGGGGCTGGCGGCGGCTCCGCACAGCGGGCGGCCACCGACGTCTTCGCCTACACACCGGGTTCGGATGCGGCCGAGAAGGGCTCGTGGGCCCAGATGTCCGACCTGCCGGACGGCGTCGCGGGTGCCGCCGGGGCGACCGGCCCCGACGGCCGGGTCTACATCATCGGCGGGCGGGACAGCGCCGGGAACGTCACCGGGGCGGTGCAAGTCTACACCCCGAAGGACGACCGGTGGGCCGCCGGACCGACCAGCTCCCCCTCTACCCGGGCCGGGCATGCCGCGGCGACCGGTGGTGACGGCCGGGTGTACGTGCTGGGTGGAACGTCCAGCACCGGCAAGACACTGAACACCGCCGCCGCACTGAACAAGTAACGAACAACACCACCAGCCGGCGCCGGCCGCCCTGTCCCATGAGGCCGGCGCCGGCCGCCGGCCGCGTTTGCTGAGGTCAGTCCCGCTTGAATGCCTCCCGGCGCAACATCTGAAATAGCGTCGGGGCGCCTTCGCGGGTCGTCACGGCGACCGCCTTGTGCACGAACCGTACCTCGGTCGCCTGTTCGAGCAGGCTCGCGGCCAGGTCCATGCGGCTGGTGAAGATACCCGGCGCCTGGTCCTCGTGAAGCTCGTAGCTCGTCACCCCGGGCGCATCGAACAGACCCGAGGGACGCATGATCGTCCAATCCAGGTTGCTGTCGCGCAGAAGTTCCTCCATGCGGCGCATGTCACGGTAGGTCGTCTTGCCGATCGTCGCGGTGATCAGCGGCTGGAGGACCCGGTTAAGCAGGAAACCGCCATCGGCATGATGATGCGGCTCGGTGGCACTCGAGCTCACCACGACCACTCGCTTGACCCCGTGCCGGAACATCGCCGCAGTGATGTTCCGGATTCCGTCGCTGTAGATGTTGATCGGTTCGCGCGTGAACGGCACGCCAAGCGTCGACAGCACCACGTCGGCTCCTTCGACGGCCCGATCGACGGCCTGGGCGTCGTGCACGTCGGCCCCCACGACGTCGAGCCGTTCGTGCGTAATCGGGAATTCCGCCGGTCGCCTGGTCACCGCGACGACGTCGTAACCGGCGGCCAGCGCCTGCTCGGTCAGCAGCCCGCCGGTCGGCCCGTTCGCTCCGAACACGACAATCCTCATTGCTGCGCTCCTCCTGACCCACGGGTACGCGGATCACCTGCCTGTCGGATGTCCGTCGGATGTCTGTCGGATCCCGCCGGACAGATGTGACCGCCGCGCCCACCGGCCACCGGCTACCAGCCGTCCCCAGGACCCAGACGGGTGGCGTCACGGGGGTGGCCCCGTCACATCGGCGGTGCCGCGTTCGTCAACTGCTCAGGAGAGGCTGGTCCGGAGGGGTGCAAGCGAGGGGTGCAGGCAATGGACGATGCGACGTGGCAGGCCGAGCAGTTCGAGCGCCAGCGCCCGCGGCTGCAGGCGGTCGCGTACCGCATGCTCGGTTCGCTCAGCGAGGCCGAGGACGCCGTCCAGGAGGCATGGCTGCGGCTGAGCCGCTCCGGCGACGAGGCGATCAACAACCTCGGCGGTTGGCTGACGACGGTCGTGGGTCGGGTGTGCATCGACATGCTGCGTGCCCGCCAGGCGCGCCGGGAGGACTTCGTGGGTACCTGGCTGCCCGAGCCGATCGTCAGCGCCGAGGACGGTGACGGCCCGGAGCAGCAGACCGTGCTCGCCGACTCCGCCGGCCTGGCGCTGCTCGTCGTGCTCGAGACGCTCACCCCGTCCGAGCGGCTCGCGTTCGTCCTGCACGACATGTTCGCCGTGCCGTTCGAGGAGATCGCCCCGATAGTCGACCGGACCCCCGCCGCGGCCCGCCAGCTCGCCAGCCGCGCCCGACGGCGGGTGCGAGGCGCCCCGACGGTCCCGGACCCCGACCTCGCCGCACAGCGCAAGGTCGTCGCCGCGTTCCTGGCCGCCGCCCGGGCCGGCGACTTCGACGCCCTCGTCGCGGTGCTCGACCCCGACGTCGTGTTCCGCGTCGACACCGGCTCACGCACCCGGCTCGCGCCCGCGCTGCTCACCGGCTCCGCGGACGTCGCACAGCACACCGCCATCCAAGGCCCCCGCTTCGCGCGGCACTGCCAGCCAGCTCTGGTCAACGGCACCGCCGGGATCGTCGCGCGCACATCGACCGGTGTCATCGCCGTCGCCGGCCTCACCGTGCGCGACGGACGGATCGCCACCATCGACCTGATCCTCGACCCCGACAAACTCCACCGCCTGGTTCTCGCCGACTAGGGGTGTTTTTGACCGGGGTGTTTTTGACAGACCCCCGACAGACCCGGAGACAGTCTCGAATGTGTCAGCCTCGGATGTGGTCAACGGCCGGTGGGAAGGTAGGCGGCGATGATCGCGGTGGCCAGTGCGCGC
The DNA here is from genome assembly GCF_977927595.1 of Frankia sp. CcWB3. Taxonomy (NCBI): domain Bacteria; kingdom Bacillati; phylum Actinomycetota; class Actinomycetes; order Frankiales; family Frankiaceae; genus Frankia; species Frankia sp. CcWB3. The sequence goes on along the minus strand of NZ_CDWRCK010000215.1, from coordinate 2,135 downwards.
TGCCCCTGGCCGTTGGGGTGGAACGCGGCGGAGAACGGCGTTCCGAGGGGGTCGACGTCGGGGGGACTGCCTGTACTGCTGCAGAACTCGTGCCCGGCGAAGGCGTTCTCGGTGTCCACGTAGGTCACGCCGGCCGCCCTCGCGGCGGCGCGGATCGTGCTGTTGAGGTCGTGGACGGTCTGGTTGAACCAGGCCGCGTCGGCCGGCTGGATGCGTACCCCCAGCTTCCCGAGGACGCTGACCGGGCACGGGGCCGTCCAGAGTGTCGGGGAACAGCCGGGGATAGCCCAGGACGAGGATCCGTGCCCCGGGGGCGAGGCTGGGGCCCGTCGGATAGCCCGGTAGGTCTCAGTGAGTTGTGGCTGCAGGGTGTTCAGAGCAGTCCCGACGGCCGGTGCGGAGTGCTCCCGGCAGGACGGGAGAAGTGTGGTCACGTGCAGTGCCGCACAGTAGACCGCGATGTCGGCGAAACCGATGTCGTTGCCGCCGACGGTGAGGGTGACCAGTCCGACGGTGTCGGCCGGCCCGTCCAGATAGGTGTCCTGTGGTGGGGTGCCAGGCCCCTGCGACGTGGAGAAGTCCCGGATGCGTGCGCCCGCGCAGGCCCCGAAGGTGAACAGTGGATCAGACGTCGCGGACGGCGGCGGGTCCTTGGTGGCCAGGGCGGCGTGGACGAGAGCCGGGTAGGCGGCGGTCGAGCGTCGGCAGCCACCGAATAGCCGGTAGCTGCCCGGGAGGTAGTCGGCGACGGGGCCGGCTCCGTCACCGGAGGAATACGAGTCACCCAGCGCGACGTAGCGCAGCGCGGTCAGCCTGGTCCGCGAGGATCGTGAACGGCCGGACCGGTCGGTCGCGGTCAACTGGAACACGTAGTTGCCCGGAACCGGGAGGGTCACCGTCGTGTCTGGCGTGTCACCGGCGAACCGGGCCGGGGCCGGTCCCGACAGCATCGTCCACGTTGTGGATGCCGCGGGGCCGGTGACCCGGCCGTGCAGGGCCACCACGCTCAGCCCGACGACTGTGCGCGAGCGTCCGGCCTGCACGGTCACCATCGCCTGCCGCAAACGTGGCACCGTCGTCACAGATGGTTGCGATGTCGCTGCCGCAACGTTCTGTCGGCTACGGGATACATCCGCTGCGCCTGTGTCACGGCAACCCGCGACCGCCACGGCCGCCACCAGGCCCACCACGAGCATGCTCCACCGGCATCGCCCGAGATCGCTACCCGTCATACCGTCATGATGACAGGCCGTGGAGTGGAGTCCACGGATGTGGCGTACGTGGAGTAGCAGTCCTGCGACGCCCAGAGCAGGCCTGCGACACCCCAAAGTGGCGGTCTGTAAATCGGGGCTCCGTGTCGGTCATCTCCTTCACCACCAGGAAGATCGTCGCAAACTGGGCCATCCCCGGCGGCGGGATTCCCGACATGGGCAACGTCAACGCCGACGGGACCCGGCTGTGGCTGTCCGGCCGGCGCAGCAACGTCGTGTACGTGTTCGACACCGGCGGGAACGGCGGGAACGGCGGGCCGGACCCGACGACCGGCCGGCTGTTGACCGAGATCCCGGTGGGCCACGAGCCGCACGGGCTCGCCGTCTGGCCGCAGCCCGGGCGCTACTCCCTCGGCCACACCGGAATCATGCGATACTTCACCGCCGCCCGCGCCGCGACCTTCCCGCGCCACCCCCGATGTCACGCGTAGCTATGACTCCACTACCTCTTGCTGCAACGGTCACGGGAACTCGCCGACGGGAACCGGAAGGCGGATGCGCCAGGCCATGCCCACCGCCGTTCCCCGGCCTCGGCGGACGGTACAGACAACGCGTCTTCCGTGGCCCCCTCGCAGACCTCGTCCCTCCCCGGCACTTCTCTGGCCACCCGCCGTGCGAGCTGTCGCCCGGCGAGCAGACCCTGCCCGGCTGCAAACAGGTCTTCCGCCGGTCCGGCACAAACGACACGATCGGCCTCCGGGACGAGCGTCCACCTTCCCTGGGTGAGCCGCTGCTGCGGCTCGTCATGCAGGGCGGCCGGCGGATCATCGGCCCGGCGACGTTGGGAGAGGCCGCCGCTTCAAGGCCGACCTCGCCGATCTTCCCGCCCCCGCCCGACGGCTGGTCGAACCGGCCGCCCTGCAT
>NZ_CDWRCK010000214.1:0-7322 GCF_977927595.1 Frankia sp. CcWB3 | reverse complement strand
CGGGGGACGCCGGGGGCATCGGGGTCTCGGGCGCCGCCGCGCCCGAGGCGTCCCCGGCCGCCTGCCCGGTATCCGTCTCGATCTCCTGGACCGGGCGTCGGCATAGCGGACAGACCAGCCGGGCGCCCTGGCCGCGCCCCGCCACGCGCATCGGTGGCGACACGAGCGGCCCCAGCCGGGCGTTCACGCAGTCGGGGGTCACGCAGCGATAGGCGTTGGCGCGGGCGGCGGTGACGACCTCCGGCCGCCCCCGCAGGCCCGACGCCTTCACCTCGTCCTGCCGTGCGGCCCGCTCCCAGGTGACGGTGTCGATCCGGTTCATCGCCCGGCGGACCAGTTTCACGTTCTCGCCCGCCGGGGCTGCGGGTAGCACCTTCCATCCGAAGAAGGTCGAGGCGTCGCCCTGGATCCACTCGTGGGCGTCGATGTTGCGTTTGCCGTAGAAGTTGTCCTTGCTGACGACCTTCCCCCCGACGGCCCTCGCCTCCTCGAGCAGGATGTCATCGGCCTCGGCCGCCCAGACCAGGGCGCCGTCACGGTAGTACCGCTGCAGTGGGGCGAGGCCGTCGAGCAGGCCGCGCAGGCTGTTGTCGGCCACATAGCGAAAGGCCGCGTCGGCGCCGAAGGCACGGCGGGCAGCGGCCTCCACGGCGAACAGCCGCGCGGTCACGCCGCACCGGCGCGGGCAGCGGGCGCCGTGCGCGCAGCCGAGACCGATCTGCGCGAAGCTGCCCGGCGAACCGTCCCGGGTGATGTTACTGACGTCGAACAGCACCGTCGTCGAGGACATGGGGCTCCTACCGGTTGTCAGCTGTTGCCGAGAACGTCGTCGAGACGCCGACGGGACACCGCCCCGCCGTGTGGCCGGCCGGGCACCGGGCCCGCCTCGACGAGATCACGGGTCCGGGTCCTGGTGCGGGTCGCCCGGACCCGGGCTCCCGACACCGCATCGGCCGGCGCGACACCCTGGCCGAGGGCCCGTAGCGTCGCGTTGTAGTGGTCGGCCAGATCGTCGAATCCACGGTCCGCCGCCCACAGCGCCGCGTTCCGGAACAACTCGGTGACGCTTTCCCGGGAATGGGCGAAGCTGGCCCGCTTCGCGATCTCCTCGTCGAACTCCGCGATGCTCTCCTCGTGTTCGAGAGAGGATTCCGCGTCCGGGAAGACATCCGCCTCGACGGTGACCCGGAAGCGCTGCGCGGCCTGCGGGTCGGCCCGGCTGTCCACGGCCAGCCGCCGTCCACCGGCGACCACCCCGCCGCGGGCCTGAAGAATCGTGTGCGCGCCGAGCGGTGTGTCCGGAGCGCGCAGCCGGAGCAGGAAGACCGGACGGTCCTCGCCGGTACTCACGGCGGGCAGCGGCAGCCGCAGCTCGGTGCCGCGCGAGGTCGGTGGCGGCACCTTCATGAGGTGACGCTGCGGTTTGATCCGCCGCAGCGCCTCCACCGTCCAGCCGGGTCGGATCAGGACCCGCAGCTCACCGCGCCCCGCGGCCGCGCCGACCACCGGTTCGATCAGCGACGAGACGATCGCGTCGATCCGGTCGACGTCCTCGGCCGCCGCCCAGACGTGCTGCATCTGGCCGCACACCCCGACCATCTCGGCAAGCGCCTCGTCCCGGGCGTCGACGCCGATGCCCAGCGCGTCCGTCCCGATGCCCTGGTCGCCGAGCCCGGCGACGATGTGGGCAAGCTGCTCGGGCTGCCAGCGGCCGATGTTGGCCTCGCCGTCGGTGATGAGCAAGACCCGGTAGACGTCCGCGTCCGGCGCCTGCGCGAGCAGCTCCCGCCCGGCGACGGTGAGCGCGTCGCCGATGTTGGTGTAGGAGTCCGCGTCGCTGTTCGTGGGGCCGTCGACGGCCGGCAGGCGGTCGGGCCGGCGTCCGGCGCTGATCACTCGCGCCTCACGGGCGAAGCGCACCAGCACGAGCGGACAGCCGTCGGGCAGCAGGCCGTGCACGCGTTCCAGGACCCGCTGCGCGAGCTCCCACTTGCTGACCGCGTCCGGCGCCGCTGGATGCAGCATCGACAGGGATGCGTCGACCGCGACAGCGACTGCCACCTCCCGCCGGCCCCGCGGCGGATCGGCCACGCTGATCGTCAGCCGGAGCACCCCACCCGGCTTCGTGACACCCCGGTCCATCCGGCCCTCGACGCCGAGCCGGTCCCTGTCGTTCATCGGTTTCCTTTCTCCCCGTGGATGTGCGGCTCCCCGTGGATGCGCGTGCCGGCGCCGCGGGACTCGCCGACGCCGGTGAGCATCGCCCGCTGGCGCGGTCTGGTCCGGGTGGCGACCACCTTCTCCCGGGCGGAGCGGATCGCGATCACCGCGACGGTGGCGTTGTCGTGCCCACCGAGGTCCTCCGCCCGACGGCAGAGCAACGAGGCCAGTTCGGCGGGGGTGCGGGCGACCGAGGCGAGGTCCTCCAGCACGTCGCAGAACCTCCAGTCGGCCACGCCCGGAATGTCCTCGGCGGTGTCGACGCCCGCCTCGCACGCCCCGTCGGTGGCGAGGATCAGCAGGTCGCCGTCGGCGAGCTGCACCCTTCTGGTCGCCACCGCGGTCGCGCCGCGCTGCGCCGTCCGGACGCTCTCGGTCACGATGCCGCGCTCCTCGGGCGTGGGAGCCTGGCCGGCGACGATCGCCTCGGCAACCACGCTGTGCTCGCTGGACAGCCGGGTGGCCGCGAAGCCGTCGCCGCAGCGGCGCAGCAGGTAGGCACGGCAGTCCCCGACGGCGCGATGTCGGCGCGACCGCGGGAGATCGAGGCGAGCCACCGCCACCGCGGCGGCCCGGCGGCTCAGCGGCGCGGGCGGCGGCGGCAGCGCGACGTCCAGCAGCAGCCGCTCCGGTTCGGTCTCGCCGTCCTTCCACCGGCGGCGGAATGCCGCGAGCAGCGCCCGCGCCGCCCACCGTCCCGAACCGTCACCGGGACCGGTAATGCCGTCGAGCACCGCGCAGGCGGTGGTCGTGCCGTCCGACGGGTCCTCGACCTTCGCCCAGCCGACCGCGTCCTCGTTGTCGCCTTCCGGGTTGCCGCCCGCCTTGCGCCAGCCCGTCACGCTCTCGCACGCGACGACGGTCGTCAGCCGCTCGTTGCGCGCGGGGAAGACGAAGGGTGCGATCCTCGACGCCAGCGCACCGGCTCCGGCCGCCCGGCGACCATGCTCGGGATGTAGGCAGGCCCGCAGCGCGGCGTCGGCGCCGGGCGGCCACTCGCCGGCGGCGAGCCCGGCCATCGCCAGCATCGAGGCGTCCCGGTTACTCCACTCGCCGGTCAGCGCCTTGAACAGCACTACGGCGAACAGGCGAAGGTCACGGGCGGGACCACACTCCCCCGCCGGAGTGACGAACCAGGGGTCGACGGGGTCGTGCCTGCCCGCGTCCAGCAGATCGCAGACGGCCAGGGTGAGGCTCTGCCCGGTCCACCTGAAGCTCCACGGCGCGAGAAGCCCCACGCCCTGCTGATGGAACGGTTCGAGGCTGCGGCCGATCTCGACGAAGGCGCGCAGCAGGGCGGCCGCGGAGACCGCGGGAGCATCGGCGGAATAGCTGTCGAGCAGATCAACCAGCGGCAGTCCCGGAAGTTCCGGCCAGCTCAGCTCGACCCGCGCAGGCAGGATCAGTCCGGCGCTCGCCGTGGGCAAGGCGACGCGGGGTGGGGCATGGCGTGAGGAGAGCGCGCCGGCCCCCTCGTCCACGTCGGCGTCGGCGTCCACGTCCGTGTCCACGTCCGCGTCGTCGGCGGCTGCGGCGTCTTCCAGCTCGTCGCTGTCGTCCTGCCCGGCCGCCGGCTCGTCCGGGCCTCCGAGCTCGTTCGCCTCCTGCGCTCCGGGTGAACCGGTCACCGCCCCGGAAGGATCAATCCCGGCGACGTCACCATCAATGGCGCGCGAGCCGTCCAGGACGCCGCAGCCCGGGACATCGGAGGAGTCCCCGCCCACGACCACTGTGATCACTGCCGGAACCGGGTCGCCCGGCGAAACCACAGGTCCGTCCGGGCCGGTCAACGGCGCTTCCCGATCACATCTGCCGGGGCGTGGGATGCGGGCATCCCGACGCTACCGTCCGAATCATCCAGACGATCAGCGTCCATGGTCGTGGCAACGGCGACGTGCACGACGGTCCCCCCTTCCTCCCGCAAGATCGCGAAGGATCTGCAGTATGCCTGTCCGCGCGATATGACGGTATCGCTCGGCCTCGTCAGGTAAAGGACAGCCATAACCGACATCTATCGGTCTGGTCGTCATCGGCGGCTTCTGCGACGGTCGATGGCAACGGCCTACTACCTTCCGGAGGCACCGTGCCCGAGTTCAACTCCCGCCGCGCTCAGCGCCAGGTCCCGGCCAGGCGGAGCAAGCCACTGCAGAAACTTGCCCGTGACCGGGCCCGGCAGGCCCGCCGACGCACTCGGCGCGATCAGCCGCTGCCGGACTACCTCGCCCGCTACGCGTCCGGACCGGACGGACATCCCCGATCGGTATCGACTACGACGAGCAAGCCGCGACCGAGCGGGAATTCCCTCAAGCACCTGCGGCCGGTTCCGTGGACGTCGCTGGGGCCCGCGATGGTCCTCGATGCCCGCGTCGACTTCTCGGACTGTGCCGGCTACAAGCGGCGCCCGGTGGTCGCGGTGCGGGTGGAGAACGGCGTCATCCTGGCCTTCCCGATTACCACTCAGGTACGTCGGCTCAGCTGGGTTTGCGGACGCCTGCTCGCCTTCCCGCGGGAGGCCGGTCTGCGCGAAGCCCAATCCGCGATCCTGTGGCGCCCGGTGGCGATCGAACGCTCCGACGTGATCCGGGTTCTCGGTCGTCTCATCGGCTCCGACCTCGAAGAGTTTCAGATTCACGCGCGGGCGGTGCGCGGGGCCGACGGCAGCAACGCCTGACCCACACCGGTATCCGGGCACGGACGAGATCGCCGGGGAAGCGGCGACCGGAGGGGCCGAAACCACCCTGCGGAAAGGTACCGTTACACTCGCTCGCCATGCGGCTGCGGTTCCTCGTCGACGATCGGGTCGAATTCGACCAGCGGCTGCGCCGTTCCGACCAGCTGTGCGTCGGCGCCGCCCCGGACGACGTCTGTGACGAGGCCGCGTCGCACCGGCATCTGTCCGCCGGCCCGCCGGACCGGAAACTCTCCCGCCGGGCCGCCCGCGTGTCCGCCGCGCCGGGCGGCGGCTGGAATGTGGAAATCGCGAACCTGAACCAGGCCGATGTCCGGAACTGGGGGCAGCCGACGTATCCCGTCGAGCAGGGCGGGCTGGTGTCGGTGACCGACCGGCCGACCGCGATCTGGCTGCGCGGTACTCCGCAGCGCAGCTACCTGCTGTTATGCGAGCCGGAGCCGACCGGCGTCCGCCGGATCGCCCGCGATCGTCGAGTGACGGAGAGCAACGAGGTCGATCGCCTCTCCGAGAAGGAGACCGAGGCGATCCGCGTGGTCTTCGAGCAGCATCTACGGTGGCCGCCCCTGCGTAACCCGGATCCACGTCCCAAGAAATCCGCCGCCGACCGGCTGGGGATCAAGCAGACCTCGCTCAACGACCGGTTGGCGGGCGCGCTGGAGAAGGCGAGGCGGGTCGGCTACCAGCCACCGGGCGGACAGGTCGCCCCGACCCGCGACGCCGACTGGGTGTACTGGCTCGTCGGCATCGGTGCGCTGGACTTCGAGATGCACGCGGGAATCGGCTGACCGTCCCGATCATCGAACGGCGGCTGGCCGATCGAGCGGAGCCGAGTCAGACGGACCCGGGGGGTACCTTCCAGTCCCGGGCGAGCAGGTTCCGGGCTTCGACGAGGACCTCGTCCACGGATACATCCGCGACGAACGACGGGTTGTGGGGGCATCGCCCGTGCGCCTGGCTCGCCCCACATTCCGGGCAGGTCGTCTGACAAAGACGTGGCGATGCGGTGGCGGGCCCGTTCCAGCGGCCCAGCATTGATCACATTGCCGCACCAGAAGACGCCGACGGTCGGAATACCGAGTGCACCGGCGAGGTGCCGCGGCCCCGAGTCGTTACCGATCATCAGGTCGGCGGTGGCGAGAATCCCCACCAGGCCGGGCAGGCAGAGGCGGCCGGCCAGGTTCACCACGGGCCCCGACACGCCCGCCGCGAGCCGTTCAGCGAGGGCTCGCTCGGCCGCTACACCGACGATCATGATGCGAGCGCCGTCCGCCGCGAGCGCGTTCGCGACTCCGGCGAACCGGTCGACGGGCCAGCGCCGACGCGGATCGCTCGCGCCGGGATGCAGAACGACCAGCGGGGCGGCCCCGGCCGTGACCTCGGCGCCGGCCATGGCCTCGGCGGCCGCCCGGCGATCGTCGGCCGTCACGGTCAATCCGGGGTTCAGGGTGACGGGGGAAGCCCCGACGAGTCCCACGATCTCCAGGTTGCGCAACGTCTCGTGTTGCAGATGCCGGAACGGAACGGACCGGTGCAGCGGCGGCGCTCCCACGTCCCGGCCACCGGCGGTGAACCGCGCGCCCAAGGCGTGCACCAGCGGGGTGGAATGGGCGCCCCCACCGTGCAGCTGCAGCGCCAGGTCGTAGCGGGCCACCCGGTGGCGCCGGACGAACGCGCGCACGGCGCCGTCGCGCACCTCGCCGTCGCGCACCCCGCCGTCGCGCACGCGATCCGTTCGCACCTCGTCGTCGGCTCGAGTGCCATCCGTCCGTAGGTCGTCGGTGGTGGCGGAGGTCGGGGCCGTACCGGTCGGCGAGGGTCCTTGCGTGCTGGTGGACACGCCGGGCCAGGGCGGGATGGCCGCCACCTCGTCCCAGGGTCCCGGGCGGCCCGCCAACAGCTCGACGTGCCAGGGCAGACCGAGGTACACCAGATGCGCGTCCGGATAGGCCGCCCGCAGCGCCTCCAACGCCGGCAGCGCCAACACGAAGTCGCCGAGCCCGCTGGCCCGCAGCACCGCGATCCGGCGCACGCCCTCCAGCGGCTCCCGGACGAACGGCCCGAACCCGGCCCGTTGGCACCCGTCCTTCTCGGCCATGTCGTTCCCCCTCGCCCGTGTCCTACTCTCTACCCCTGCGCCCCTACGCCGGCGCCCCTACGCCGGCGTTCTTCCCGTCCGCGCTTTCTCCCGATCCGGATATTCCTCGTCGGACGCTTCGACCCCGCCCGGCGCTGTCGAGATTCTCCGGATGCGTCGCATGAGCCGAAGATTCGCCTGCCGCTCGGCGAGCCCCCGATCACCCGATCGGGGGCTGTCCGGCCCCGCGAGACGCGACCATGGAGATGTGGTGATCTCGGTGGAGCGGCGGGTAGCGGTGGCGACGGGTCCGGACTATCTGGAACTGCACGTCGA
>NZ_CDWRCK010000213.1:0-7352 GCF_977927595.1 Frankia sp. CcWB3 | reverse complement strand
CCGACAGCACCCCGCGCCCCGACAGCACCCCCACCGGACAGGTGGCGGCACCGGACGAGGGACGACACCGAGGATGAGACCCGAGGCGGTGCGGCGGGACGACGGCCTCACGGGCGGGCGGCGAGCGAGAGCGAGAGCGAGGCCCCAATGAACGCCGACCTGGAGGTCATGGGGATCGCGCTCGGCTGTTCGACAGCGGCCGCGCTCACCGGCCTGCCGTTGCTGCGGGCGCTCCGGAAGCGGCCGTTGTGGGCGACAGCCGCGTCACTGAGCGTAATACCGGTCGTCGCGGTGACGGCGGGGGTCGCCGGCACGGCGCAGGCAATGTTCCTCTCCGATCACAACCTGCGGGTCGTGCTCATCGTGGTCGCCGTGTCGGCGGTGGTGGCGTCGGCATCCGCGGTGCGCCTGGGTGGCCCGGTCGTGGCGGCGATCGGGACGCTGACCCGAGCGACGGCGGCCCTGGGCGAGCCGGGCTATCGCGGCGCCGGCCATGTTCCGACCGCCGAGCTCAGCGCGCTGGCGACGGCCCTGGACGCGACCCATGTCCGCCTGGTCGAGGCGCGGGAACGGGAACGGGCCCTGGAGGCGAGCCGCCGCGAGCTGGTGGCCTGGATCAGTCATGACCTGAGAACCCCGCTCGCGGGAATCCGGGCGACGGCCGAGGCCCTGCAGGACGGCCTGGTCACGGACGCCGAGACGACGGCCCGCTACCACCGGCTGATGCTCGCCGACGCCGAGCGGCTGACCGGCATGGTCGACGACCTGTTCGAACTGGCCCGGCTGCAGGCCGGTGCGCTGCGGCTGAGCCTGGAGAAGGTGCGCGTCGCCGATGTCGTCTCGGACGCGATCGCCGCGGTGGACCCGATCGCGCGGGCCAAGGGAGTCGTCGTCAGCGGGCGGGCCGATCACGCCGGGTACGTCGACGCCGACGCGGCCGAGGTGGGGCGCGTGCTGACCAATCTCCTCGTCAACGCCATCAGGCACACCCCCGACGACGGAACGGTGGAGATCACCGCTACCGCGGACGCCGACCGGGCGGTCTTCGCCGTGGCGGACCGGTGCGGCGGCATCCCGCAGGAGGAGCTGCCCCGCGTGTTCGACCTCGGATTCCGGGGCGAGTCGGCCCGGACCCCCGGCGGTGACGACAACCCGCACCAGCCACGGATGCGGTCGGGGATCGGCCTCGCGATCGTCCGCGGCATCGTCGAGGCGCACGGGTGCGACGTCACCGTGCACAACCATCGGGAGGGCTGCCGCTTCGTCGTCGCGCTCCCCACGTCCTGACGTCCGGACGCCGCCCGGGGTTACGACGGTGCCGGCACAGGGGCCGGGCCGGAGACGTTCCGCGGTTCGTAAGATCCGGCGCGTCCCGGCACCGCTAGCGTCGGCGTCATGCGGGTTCTCGTCACCGGTGGCGCCGGCTTCATCGGTTCTCACGTTGTCGACGTGCTGGTCGCGGCGGGCGGCGAGGCCAGGATCCTCGACGCCCTGCTTCCGGCGGTGCACCGGACGAAGCCCCAGGTCAACAACGCCGCCGAGATGATCGTTGGGGACATGACCGATCGGGGCCAGGTCGCCGAAGCACTGAGCGGGATCGACGTCGTATGCCACCAGGCCGCCATGGTGGGTCTGGGTGCCGATCTGGACGACCTTCCGGCGTATGCCACGAACAACGATCTCGGCACCGCGGTCCTGCTCGCGGCGATGGCCCGCGCCGGAGTGGGGCGACTGGTCCTGGCGAGCTCCCTGGTGGTCTACGGCGAGGGTGGTTACCGCTGCCCGACGGACGGACCGGTGCGCCCCGGACCACGGCAGGCCGCCGACCTGGACGCGGGCCGTTTCGAGCCGCCGTGCCCACGGTGCCACCGGCCGCTCTCGCCCATCGTGGTCCACGAGGACGCCCCCTTGGACCCCCGCAACGCGTATGCGGCGACCAAGGTCGCCCAGGAGCATCTCGCGGCGGCATGGGCGGCGGAAACCGGCGGGACCGTCGTGGCACTGCGCTACCACAACGTCTACGGTCCGCGGATGCCCCGGGACACCCCCTACGCCGGCGTCGCGTCGATCTTCCGCAGTGCGCTGGAACACGGGCGGGCCCCGCGGGCCTTCGAGGACGGCCGGCAGCTGAGGGATTTCGTGCACGTCCACGACGTCGCGCAGGCCAACCTGCTGGCGTCCCAGCAGCCGCAGGCACCCGGCCGGCTGGTTCCCCTCAACATCGGCTCCGGTGATCCCCACACCGTCGGGGACATGGCGGACGCGCTGGCTCGTGCCTTCGGCGGTCCGAAGCCCGTCGTGACCGGTACCTCCCGGGTCGGCGACGTCCGCCACATCGCCGCGTCCTCGGCTCGAGCAGGCGATCTTCTCGGCTACCGGCCGCGGGTCGACTTCGCCGGGGGGATGCGGGCCTTCGCCCATGATCCGCTGCGAGACTAAGGTTCTCCCCGGATCCGCGATCCTCCCTGGCCCGCTCGGGGCAGACCCACGAAGGACTAATCCCCGTCGGCCACCTTCATGAGATCGAAGATGCATCCGCCGAACATGCTGCCCGTGAAAACTGCCCGTGAAAACTGCCCGTGAACGTGCAGGACGCGAACGTCATGTCAAAGAACGAGCACCGAATGAAGGTGCAGGTGGTGAAAGCAGTATCCGAATAGACTGATGTGCTAAACTGGACCCCCAGAAGGTGCGCTCAGTCAAATCCACCACACGAAGAAAACATGATCATAGCTCTGGCCAGACAGATCCCCGCCGTCGGGGCCCAGGGACCGGGTGGTCGCCCGCGTCCGCGGGGCCGGTTCGCCGTATTTCCGTTCGGCCAGGCACCGCAGCCTTCCGGCCAGACACGATCTTCAGTGCCCACCTCACGGTTGCCCCCGAACTGGGCGCACCACTCGACGAGGTATCAATCGCCCACGAATTGTGTTGCATGCCACATGCCCCGTCGACGCTATCCGGCGACAGGAGGTGATGATAAACACGATCCCATCTCGGATATACGGCGGAAAATAGTAGCCGGGGTCCGGCACCATCAGGTATATGGTCTTCGCGGCGCCAAGGGGCACCGCCGGAGTCAAGAGGCTGAGCGGAGAAGGATCGTGACCACGGACAGCGCCCAGACAGGGCAGGCCGGCGAACCGGAACGGCTCGAGGAGCGAAGCACCTCCCCGCACCGAGTAGTGATCATCGGGTCTGGCTTCGGAGGTCTGTTCACCGCGCAGGCCCTCCGCAAAGCACCGGTCGAGGTCACCCTCGTCGCGAAGACGACGCACCATCTGTTCCAGCCGCTGCTCTACCAGGTGGCAACGGGCATCCTGTCCGAGGGCGAGATCGCCCCGACCACCCGTGAGGTATTGAGCCGGCAGGACAACGCGCAGGTCGTCCTCGGCGAGGTAACCACCATCGACGTGAACGCAAGGACGGTCACGTCCCAGTTGCTGGGTCGCACGACCGTGCACCACTACGACAGCCTCGTCGTCGCCGCGGGCGCGGGCCAGTCGTACTTCGGCAACGACCATTTCGCCACGCACGCCCCGGGCATGAAGAGCATCGACGACGCGCTCGAGCTGCGCGGCCGGATCTTCGGGATGTTCGAGCTCGCCGAGGCGTCCACCGATCCCGCGGACGTGGAGCGGCTGCTGACCTTCGTCATCGTCGGGGCGGGCCCCACCGGCGTGGAGATGGCCGGACAGATCGCGGAACTCTCGCGCCGGACCCTGCGGCGGGACTTCCGCAGCATCGACCCTGCCAAGGCCCGAGTCATCCTGCTGGACGCCGCACCCGCCGTCCTGCCGCCGTTCGGCGAGCGGCTCGGCGCGAAGGCGGCCGACAAGCTGACCAAAATCGGCGTCGATGTGCAGCTGGGCGCCAAGGTCGTCAATGTCGACGCGACCGGCATCGACGTCGAGGACAGCGACGGCACCCGCCGGCGCATCGACTCGGTCTGCAAGGTCTGGGCCGCCGGCGTTGCCGCGAGCCCGCTGGGCCGGCAGCTCGCCGAGCAGACCGGTGCGGGGCTCGACCGCGCCGGCCGCATCGAGGTGCTGCCCGACCTCACCCTGCCGGGCCATCCGGAGGTGTTCGTCATCGGGGACATGGCGAGCATCAACCGGCTGCCCGGCGTGGCGCAGGTCGCGATCCAGGGCGGCCGGCACGCCGCCAAGGAGATCCAGGCCTGGGTCGCCGGCAAGCAGACGGGCCGACCGTTCGAATACCATGACAAGGGCAGCATGGCTACCATCTCGCGGTTCAGCGCGGTGGCGAGCATCGGCAAGGTGCAGTTCAGTGGCTTCTTCGCCTGGCTCGTCTGGCTGGCCGTACACCTCGTCTATATCATCGGGTTCAAGCACCGGCTGACCACTCTGCTTCACTGGACGGTGAGCTTCATCGGCCGGGGCCGGTCGGAACGTACCGTCACCGAGCAGCAGATCTTCGCTCGGGTCGCGGTCCAACGCCTCGGAACGGACTTCGCACCGTCCCTGCCCCCGCACGCGAGTCAGGAGGCGCCGTCCTGGACGGGGGCCCGGACGATCGTGCCGATGCAGCCACAGGCCAAGGACGAGGACAGCCGGCAACCGTCCCGGGTCTAGCGCGTAGCGCGGATCCGGCCTCCGTCCCGATCGATCGGCCGGAGCACGCACCGTCCGCCCGCAGGCATCCGCCGGGGCGGACGGTTGCCGCGTCGAGGTACCGCCGGGCCAGGTACTGCCGCGTCGAGGTACCGCCCGGGTCCGCCACCGCGGGAACCGGCCTTCCACGTGGTTCGCACCACGCTCGCACGTTCCTCACATCTCGCTGTCGCATCGTGGGCTCCGACCGCGTGCCACCGTGGCGCGCGGCGCCCGGCCGGTCGTCGCCGCTCAGGGCCGACGACCGGTTCGCGGCGTGGTGACGCGACACGGAAGGACGACACAGATGCGCAGCTTCCTGACCGGACGATGGGGTGCGGGGGTCGCCGCAGCGGGTCTGCTCGGGCTCGGATTGGGGGTCGGGCTCGGGTTCGGCGGGACAGCCGCGTCCGCCACCCCGGACCGGACCGCCAGCGCAGCAGCCGCCCCGGCCGACCACGCGTTCCTGGGCGACCATCCGCGACTCGCCGAGGCCCGGCTGCGTTCCCACGACGGGCTGCGTCCCCATGGCGGCCTCTGGGCCGGCGGCGGCGTGCACGGTGAGGCAACGGTCAAAACCGACAAGGGCTTCCAGGTAGTGGCGGGGCAGCGCGGGAAGGTGACCGCGGTGAGCCCCACCTCCCTGACGGTCACCAGTGAGGACGGCTACGTCGGCACCTATGTGATCAACGCCGATACCCGGTTCCGGATCGACGGGGACACCGCGAAGGTCTCCGACCTCCACCCGGGGGCGACGGTCCGGGTGGGCGCAACGGTCAAGGACGGCACCCGCACGGCGGTGGTCGTCGCCCAGCCCAAGGACTGACCCACCGCCGAGGGCCTATCCCGGCACCGAAGATCACCTGGGGGACGCCTGTCAGCGTGACGGCGGCGTCCCCCTCCCTCCGCCATCCGGCTCGTCCGGAGGAAGCTCCGGACAGCCCTCGCGTTCGAGGTCCGCGGCGCGGACCATGCGACACCGCGGGCACAGTGCCCCCGGCCGCATCATCGTCTTCAGCCCCTGGCGGGGACGCCGTCCCCGATGTTCCGGACACCGCAGGTACAAGAAGTCGGCCTGAACGGGCATCGAGTTCTTCATGGCAGGGGAACCTTTCCGGTTCCGCCGCATTCCCGACACTTGATATTGGCGTCACCGTCGAAAAGACCGTCCTCGTCCACTTCCGCCTGCGGACGCGTCTGATACTGCGTGCCGTTGCAGGACGAGCAGGTCATCAGGCCCAGGCTGAGCCGCTCGTCTGGCGGCCGAAAATACCGACTGGATCTTTTTCGTTGCCTCACCACGCGATCAAAGGTGCACGCTCCATCACAGCCTGTCCAGACGCATCCACCACCAGGGCGTCATCCGGGAGACAGGCGCACCGTACTCATCCCATCCATCACTCGTCCGGCTACTTTGCCTACATTTCGGCACCCGGGCCGGCGCCATGGTGAGCAGCGGGAACGACGGAACGATCATCGGTGCCCGGCCGCGGCACGAGGCCGGGCGCGCCGACCCGCTGACGAGCGGCGAGGCATCACCAGCCACGGGTGTGCCCGGATCATCCTGGTCTCATACGATGACCGACTGATTCGTCGAGGCAGGCAGGAAGGCCGTCGTGCCGCGGTGGCCTGCCCCGGCACCGCGGTCGGCGCGCAGTCCGTGGCCACCCGGAGAAGGACGAGGGATGGATGATCAACAGTGCTGCCCACGTACGGACCAACCGTGCCCGCTGGAACGAGATCTCCGACGACTACCAGCGACTGAACGCCCCGCAGATCCGCCGGCAGGTGTTCACCGGCGATATCTCCTGGGGGCTGTGGGCCGTTCCGGAATCACGGCTCGGCGTGCTCGGTGAGGTCACCGGACGGGACATCCTGGAGATGGGCTGCGGGGGCGGCCAGTGGTCGAGCGCGCTGGTCCGGCGGGGGGCCGACCGATCGGCTTGGACCTCTCCGAACGGCAGCTGCACCACAGCAGACGGCTCACCGCGGAGACCGGACTGTCCTTCCCCCTGGTCCAGGCGAGTGCCGAGGCGGTGCCCTTCGCCGACGGCTCGTTCGACATCGTCTTCGCCGACCACGGCGCCTTCTCCTTCGCGGACCCCTTCCGGGCCGTGCCGGAGGCCGCACGCGTGCTGCGCCCCGGCGGCCTGCTCGCCTTCAGCCACGTCAGCCCAATCTACGAGATCACCGTGGCGCCGGGCCGGGACGCCCCCGGCAGTCGCCTGACCCGCGACTACTTCGGGCTGCGTCTGCTGGCCGAGGCCGACGGCCTGGTCAGCGCCAACCTTCCCTACGGCACCTGGATCAGGCTCTTCCGGGACAACGACCTCGTCATCGAAGATCTTCTGGAACCTCGCCCGGCACCGCCGGCATCCGACGATCACAGCGAGGAACCGGCACCCGCCCAGCCCGAACGCGGCGACGAGGCATGGGCGCGCCGCTGGCCCTCCGAATGCATCTGGCGGCTACGCAAGCCGACGCGGTGAAGGCATCGGCCTCGTGACCACCACCCTGACTGGCGACGCCGCCCCGCACGCCGCTCTGCTGACGGGCATGGCGGATCTCGCCCGCCGGCTCCAACCGGGCGGCCGGGAGGCTCCCGTCGTGCTGTCGCACCACGGTGAACGGCTGATCGTGCGCCACGGTGACGTCGTGCTCAAGGCCCACCCGCCCGGATCCGACCCACAGCCGCTCGCGGCCCGGCTCCGGCTCGTGGCCCAGCCGCGCCTGGGCCACATC
>NZ_CDWRCK010000212.1:951-7764 GCF_977927595.1 Frankia sp. CcWB3 | reverse complement strand
GGGCCGCTGGGGTGGCTGGGGCCGTTGGTGATCCCGGCTCCCGACAGTCCAGCAACCCGACCAGCAATCTGACACTCGGGTAACCCGACAATGCGGGAAACCGGAAAACCCGACAATGCGGGGTAACCGGGCAGCCCGACAAGTGGGCACCACGACATCCGTTGGCGGTGCTCCTCTCCGGGGACGACGGTGGTGACGAGCCGGCGAACGGTCGTTGCCACCCGCCGTCCGGGTCACGCCGAGGAGGAACACGGAGGAGGCACCTGCGGTGAGGATCGTCTGTGTGGGCGGCGGACCAGCAGGACTGTACTTCGCCATCTCGGCGAAACGCCGTGACGCCAGCCAGGAGATCACAATCCTCGAACGCGACCCGCCCGGGGCGACCTACGGCTGGGGGGTTGTGTATTGGGATAACCTTCTGGACGTCCTTTTCCGGAACGACCCAGGCAGCGCTCGTGCCCTGCGGGCTGCGTCCACTCTCTGGCAGGAGCAGCGGATCAGTCTGGGCGGATCGCGGGCGGCATATCTCACCGGCTACGGCTTCAGCCTGCAGCGGGCCGCGCTGCTCGAGATCCTCGCCCGGCGGGCCACCGATCTCGGCGTCGAAGTGGAGTACCGGCACGAGGTAGACGACCTGCGCCCGTACGCCGACGCCGATCTCGTCGTGGCGTCCGACGGCGCGAACAGCCGGGTGCGCCAGATGGCCCAGGACGATTTCGGTACCAAGGTCGAGATCGGCGGTAACCCGTACATCTGGCTCGGCACCGACAAGCGATTCGACAGCTTCACCTTCGCCTTCGAACGGACCTCCGCAGGATGGATCTGGTTCCACGCCTATCCGTCCAGCGCCGGTATCAGCACCTGCATTGTGGAATGCTCCCAGCGGACGTGGAAGGGACTCGGCCTTGATCGCCTGAGCGCCGAGGACGCGCCGCGGATGCTGGAAAAGATCTTCTCTGGTCCGTTGGACGGCCATCCGCTGATCAGCCAGTGCCGCGGCCGGGCGGCGCGGTGGCTGCGTTTCGCCGATGTCACCAACCGGAGCTGGTACCACGACAACGTCGTGTTGATCGGTGACGCCGCCCACACCACGCACTTCGCCTTCGGGTCGGGCACGGCGCTCGCGATCGTCGATGCGGTCGCGCTCGCGCAGAGCATGTACGACAGCGGCGGCGATCTGCCGGCCGCGCTGCGAGATTTCGACCGGCGGGGCCGGGCGGCCCTGGGTCCTCTGCAGGCGGCGGCGCGGATGAGCATGGCCTGGTTCGAACGGGTGGACCCATACCTCGATCAGGATCCGGTGTCGTTCGCCTACTCGATGGCGTCGCGCCAGGGCGAACAGCCGCCGTGGCGCTACCCGGTGCACCGTGCCAGCCAGCACCCGGCCGTGCGCAGGGCGCTGCGCGGACTGAACTCGAGTGCACGATGGGGCCTGGCCCGTGGCCGGGGCGAACCCGTCGCCCGGAGAAGTATGGAGGGTTAGTCCCGGTCGACCGGGGCGTGTGCCGAGCGTCCCGCAGTGGTCGACGGCGCCCTCCACGGCGGATCATCTTCTCACGGACATCGTGGAACTGCCCTATGACCCATGCGAACACCTCACCGGACGGCTCATCCGGGTGTCCTTCGGTGGCAATCGCCGCGTTGACGCCGGCCCGAGGATTGCCGGCCCGAGGATGATGTCGGATCTCACCGCGGCGCCGGTACGGATCCCGTGAGCGACAGGACGGATGGAACCGGTAGGTCTGAGACCGGTATGTCCAATAGGGCCGGTAGGGCGGGTATGTCGGACATTACGGATGTGGTGGACGCTGCCGATGTAACGGATATCGCCGATGCGGCGGATGCGGTCCGGGAGAACCGCCCGACCGGTCCCCACCGCCGCAGGGTGCTGCGGGGCGCCGGGCTGCTCGGCTTCGGCGGTGGTGTCGCGATCGGGGGAGGCCTCGGGGGAGTCATGGCCCTCGACAGCGGTGTCACCGTTGCCGCGGAACGTTCCCGGGAGGACCAGTCGGGCGGGCCGGACCGCGTCGCCGTGGTCCGTCGTGAGGCGCTGGCTGGGGTGGTGGGTGACGGCCGTCACCAGCCCGGAATCGCCGACCGGCCTCCCGCGCAGCTCGTCTTCACCGCCTACGACCTGACGACGTCCGGCCCGGCCGCGGTCCGCGCCTCCCTCGCCGCGGTGCTGCGTACCTGGACGGCCGCCGCCGCGGTGCTGATGCGAGGCGAGCCGCTCGACGGCGCTGAGCGGGACACCCAGGGACTCGGACCGGCGGGACTGACGATCACCATCGGGCTCGGTGCGTCCGCGCTGCGCCGCGCCGGCCTCGACGCGCAGATACCCGCGGAGCTCGCGGACATCCCCGCGATGCCCGGTGACCAGCTCGATCCGGCGCGCAGCGGCGGGGATCTCGGCGTGCAGGTCTGCGCCGAGGATCCGATGGTCGCGGTCTCGGCTTCCCGGCAGATACGTCGTCTCGCCGCTCAGGATGCCCGGCCCCGCTGGATCCAGCGGGGATTCCTTCGTTCCGCGGCGGCCGCGTTCAACCCCGGGTCCACCCCGCGCAACCTGATGGGGCAGATCGACGGCACGGACAACCCGGGACCGGGCACGCCGCAGTTCGGCCGGGCGGTGTGGGTGTCCAACGGGCCGGAATGGGTGCGGGACGGGTCCTACCTGGTCTGCCGGCGCATCCGCATGCTGCTCGATGCCTGGGCGCGGCTGGACGAGACGGCTCAGAGCGCGGTCATCGGCCGCCGCAAGTCCGACGGCACCGCGCTCTCGGCACCGCCGGTGGGGCAGGGCGGCGCTGAGACCATCCAGCCGGACTTCACTGCCCGCGCCGCCGACGGCAGTCTCGCGATCGCCGGCAACGCCCATGCCCGGCTGTCCCACCCGTCGTTCCACGGCGGGATCGCCATGCTTCGTCGCGGCTACTCCTATGACGACGGCCTGGACTCAGCCGGCGAGCCGGACGCCGGCCTGTTCTTCACGGCCTACCAGGCCGACCCGCGTACGGCGTTCGTCGCGGTGCAGCGGACCCTCGCGGCCGGCGACGCATTGAACACCTTCATCCGGCACACCTCCAGCGCCCTGTTCGCCGTCCCGCCCGCCGCGCCCGCGGGCGGTTTTCCCGCGCAGGGGCTCTTCGGCGCCGGCTGAACGGCACCGGCTGAATTTCGACCGGGTGATCCTGTGCCGCGCCGTTCCGCACGGCCACTGAGCCGCATCCGCACACGTGCGGCCCGCCGTCGAGGGACGTGCGGGCTGCACGGCCGGGGCAGGGTGGTCTGATGGGTGGTCTGACGGGTAATCCAATGAGTGGTCCGATGACGCCGTACCTGTACCTGTACCTGTACCTGTTCCCGATGCGCGGTGTGGTCGCGGCATGCCAGGCGCGCCCCGCGAGAAACCGCACACCGGCCCGGAGGTGGCACCTCTCCACACGGCCTCATCGGGGCTCGCGCGGACCACGGGGCTCCTGACCATCGGATCGGGATTTACGTCCCGGTCACAGGTCAAAAGTCCTCGGAATATGACATCTGAGCAACGGCGGCCATCGGTTCGATGCGCTCGCGTGCGGCACGATGGATCGTGGATCCGTGCGGCGAGCGCGAGAGGAACCGAATCGATGGAGCTGATGGAGATGGCGTCGGTGCGAGTCGACGGGCCGATCGCCGGCCAGGCGAGCCTGATCTCGACGTCTTTCGAGCTGGCCTCCATCGGCTATGGAGTCGAAATGAAATAACTTGCGCGTTTCGAACCCTCCACAGGCCTGTGACCTGCGATGATGCTCTCGATCACGTATTTGTTACTTCATTACGTCCCCTATCTGGCGGAGGAGTTCTTTGTGAGCGGAACCGCCGACTCCTATGCCGCGACGGGTCCGCTCACCTCTGATGGCAGGTGGGACGTGGTGGTCGCCGGCCAGGCGCCGTTTCGGACCCGTCTCATCGTCTACCGGCCTGCCGACCCGACCGCCTTCAACGGTACGGCCGTCGTGGAATGGTTGAACGTCTCTGCCGGAATGGACGCCGCCGCCGCATGGCTCACGACGCATCGGCATCTGCTCCGCGCCGGTTTCGCCTGGGTGGGGGTGTCGGCGCAACGCATCGGCATCGAAGGGATCGAGACCGCCGAAGAGGCCGGTGTCGAAGTGAGGGCCGTTGCGGGCGACGGTGGTGCTAGCGGCAGTAATGCGGGTGGCGGTGGTGCTAGTGGCAGTAATGCGGGCGAAGGTGGTGCCGGGGAGCAACGCGGTACTGGTTGGTGGCCGATCGTGCCGTCGCTTAAGAGTGCCGATCCCACCCGTTACGCGATTCTGTCCCATCCCGGTGACGCGTACAGCTTCGACATCTTCCGTCAGGCCGGGGAAACCGTGCGTCGCGGTCTCCTCGATCGGCGCGGATGATCGCCGTAGGCGCATCCCAGGCGGCGTTCTTTCTGGTGACCTATGTCAACACCATCGCGGCGCGGGACGGCGACGGCGGTGACGACGGCGGCGGCATCCGTGGTGGGAGTCGTGCTGCCGGCGGTGGTCATGGCGGTTTCGACGGTTACCTGGTCCAGGGCCGCCCGGGGACCACGGCGTCCCTCGACGGTCGGGGCGGCCCGACCCTGGCCGGGGATGTCCGGCTGCGCACGGACGTCGCGGTGCCCGTGATGGTCGTGCAGAGCGAGACCGACGTCGCCGGCGTGCTCGGCGCCGTGGGCGCCCGCCAACCCGATAGCGACCGGTTCCGGCTCTGGGAGATCGCCGGCGCGGCGCACGTCGACATCTACACGCTCAAGGCTGGTTTCCGTGACGACGGTGCGCTGCCCGCTGCGGAGCTGGTACGCCTTCTGGTGCCCAGTGCCGCCCCTTTCGGTGTCCCGTTCGCCGCTGCGATCAACAGCGGCCTGCAGCAGCACTATGTCGCCCAGGCCGCGATTGCCGCGCTGGACGACTGGATCCGTTATGGTGTCGCGCCCCCGTCCGCGCCCCACCTGCTAACCGCCGCGACGGAGCCGGCGGTACTTCTCCGTGACGCGGACGGCATCGCCCGTGGTGGCGTGCGCACTCCCTGGGTCGACGTTCCCATCGCCGTCCTGTCCGGCCTGGGGCAGAACCCCACCGACGCCTCCGCCATCTTCGGCTCCACCCGGCCGCTGGATTCCGCCACACTCGCCGCCCGTTACCCCGCCGGCGCCGAGGACTATCTCGCCGCCTTCACCCGGGCCACCGACGACGCGATCGTGACCGGATTCCTGCTCGCCGAGGACCGTGAGGAGATCCTCGCCCTCGCGGCCGCCAGCTACCCAGGCACGCGGCAGTAACGCTGCTTTAGCCAAGTGGTAATGCGGCGGTAATGTAGCGAGCGAGACAGCGGACATCGGCCGCCGGGCCCGGCTACCCCTGTCCCTGGCCGGCGAGCAGGTGCAGCGCGAGCCGGGGACAGGCATCCGCCGCCCGGCGAGCATGCTCGATCAGCTCCGTGGAGACGGTGATTTTTCGGGTCGACTGTCCGGTCGTTCCGCGGGCCAGCGGATAACCTGCCGGATCGCGGGTCAGCAGCTCGGGTAGCAGCTCGACACACCAGCCGCGGCCGTCACATGCCGTCCAGTCGATCCACAGCCGGGCCGGGCCGGAGGCTGCGCCGGCGTTTGTGGTGTTCATGGCATCTGTGGTGTTCATGGCATCTGTCTCCCTGCGGATTCGTCGACGCTGCCTGGTCGGGATGGGTGTCGTCAGGAGGCGCAGGCCGAGCCGAGGCAGCGGCCCTCGGCGTGCGCCCGGATGTCCTCGGCGAACGTGCGCAGCGCACTGTGCACGAGGCGGGCCGCGCCGTCCGGGTGGTGGCACGCGCCGCGACCGGCGACCAGGGCGGCGAGGCGCAGCGCCCGGATGGCGGACTGCCCCGGATCGCCAGCCCCCTGCACCAGGCCGCCGGACCCGCCATCCGTTCGGGCCATCCCGGCCACGGCGTCCGCAAGCTGGGGCAGCCCGCTGGCGCATGGCCCGCACTGGCCAGCGTTCTGCGCGGCCAGGTACCCGACGATGCGCGCGGTCTCGACGAGCCCGCAGGCCCGGGCCGGGAGGACGGCGACCACTCCGGCGCCCGGTGCGGCACCCCACGGCGCCAGCGCCGCTCGGGACATCGCGATTGTCGTTCCCGGGCCGCCGGGCAGCCACGCACCGCTGTAGCCGCCGACCCGGAAGGCCCCGACCTGCTCGGTGAAGCCGCCCGCGAGCTGCGCGAGAGTGCCGAGCGGGGTGCCGAACGGCATCTCGACGACACCGGGCGCGGCGACCGCTCCCGTCACGGTGGCCAGGAACGTGCCCGGTTCCTCGGCGGTCCCGACCGAGCGGAACCAGCCGGCCCCCCACCGGGCGATCAACGCGAGGTGCGCGAGTGCCTCGGCGTTCTGCACCAGGGTCGGACGGCCGTGGAAACCGGCCTCGGCGAGCGGTTGCCAGTGCGCGCGCGGCCGGGCCGCCCCTCCCTCCAGGGCTGCGATGACGGCCGACGCCTCCCCAGCGATGAAGGTCTCCGGAGCCTCCCGGATCTGGACGGTGAACCGGTCCCAGCCCGCGGCCCGCCGTTGGGCCAGCGCCCGCCGGACCGCCGTGACCGCCGGCCCGGGTTTGAGATAGACGAAGGCCTCGTCGGCCCCGACCGCCTCCGCGGCGAGCTGCAGGCCGTCGAGGACGAGGTGGGGCGCCACGGTGAGCAGGGTGACGTCCTTGGCGCTCTCGGGTTCCCCTTCGGCGGCGTTGGCGACGACCACGGGGTGTGTGCCGCTCCGGTACCGGTCGGCTCGGTGCCCGGCGTTCC
>NZ_CDWRCK010000212.1:0-540 GCF_977927595.1 Frankia sp. CcWB3 | reverse complement strand
TGCCCTGGTGTGTGCTGTTCCGGTAGGCGCTGTGCCGGTGCGCGCTGCCGGAGTGGCTGCCGTCGAGGCAGGTGCCCTCGGCGCTCGCGGCGAGTTTCCGCCAGGTGGGGAAGGCCGCGCCGCCCCGCCCGGTCAGCCCGGAGTCGTGGATCTCCGGAAGTAACCGCCCGGGTCCGCCGCGCCAGGGCAGCGGTCCACACTGGCGGTCGTGCGCGGCGAGGTCGGACGCGGCCGCGGTCAGCAGCCGTCCGGCCGGGACGTGATGCGCGGGGAGGCCGCCCGCGCCGGCCGCGGGCCGTACCGCGTGCATGGCCGCAGGCCAGGGCTCGCGCCCCCACCCGGGCTGGACCTCAGGGGAGCCTGCGCCGCCGACGCCGCTGGTGGTGCCGCTGGCGCCGCCGGTAGCGATGGTGGCGCCGGTCGGGATGGACGGTTGGGCCGCTCCGGCGGCAGCGCGGATGGTCATGTCTGCTCCGATCTGGGGGTCATGGTTGTGGGCGCCGCCGGTTGGTGTCGCGGGCTGAGGGGCCGGTGTGGGGT
>NZ_CDWRCK010000211.1:0-7375 GCF_977927595.1 Frankia sp. CcWB3 | reverse complement strand
CGATCACAAGATCAGCGACAGATCCCCTGACCTGCCTCTGTCCGCGTGATCATTCCGGCCCCTGAATCCCCTGATCCGCCCATCCACTGATCTACCGATCCACAGATTCAACGAACCGGCCGACATGCCGGGCGTGTGTACGGGGTAGCAGACGTGATGGGGTAATGGCACGGACAGTGGCAGTTCCCTGCGCGGAAGGGGCTCGTCGTGGTAGCAGAGGTCGGCAGGATCGGGTTGTGGGCAGCCGAGCGGCAGTGGCCGAAGGATGTCCCGGCCCGGGCGGAGATCGCCGCCGAGGTGGAGGCCCTCGGCGTCCCGGCGGTATGGATCGGCGCGGCCAGTGGCGATCTCGAACTCGCGGCCGCGATCCTGGACAACACGGATCGGCTGGTGGTCGGTACCAGCATCCTCAACGTCTGGACCGAACCGGCGGACGTCGTTGCCGATCATTACGCCATGCTGGCGAAGGCGCACCCCGACCGGATCCTGCTCGGGCTCGGTGCCGGCCACAAGGAACCGGTGGAGAAGACGACCGGCCGTCGCTACGAGCGTCCCGTCGACGTCCTCGTCGACTATCTCGACACCCTCGACGAGCTGGGCGTCCCGCGGGCCGACCGGGCGCTGGCCGCTCTCGGTCCCCGCATGCTGGGGATCGCCGCGCAGCGCACTGCGGGTGCCCTGCCCTACCTCACCACCCCCGAGCACACCCGGCGCGCCCGGGAGCTGCTCGGCCCGGACGCACTACTCGCGCCCGAGCAGATGGTCATCCTCGACACCGATCCGGCTCAGGCCCGGGCGGTCGCGCACGACACCCTTGCGTTCTACCTGAAGCTGCCGAACTATGTGAACAACCTGCGCCGTCTCGGCTTCACCGAGGACGATCTGACGGGTGCCGGCTCGCAGCGCCTCGTCGAGGCCGTGGTGGCCTGGGGCGATGTGGACTCCGTGCTGGCCAGGGTCGCCGAGCACCATGAGGCCGGTGCCGATCACGTGGCCATCCAGGTGCTCACCTCCACTCCCACCCGGCTCCCGCGCGAGCAGTGGGCCCGGCTGGCGCCGGTCATCGTCGGGTAACCCGGCTGATCCGGCGGCGAGCCGAGCGGGTGCCACCCCGGCCGGTAGCCGGTCCATCGCCGGTGGTCTGCCCTGGGTGATCGGTTAGCACACTGAACGTTGCCTTGGCAAGCCGCGAGTCTGGACCGACAGTGAGCAGGACGTCACCGTGCATTTCGGCGTGGTGCTGGAAAATCTGCTGCGGGTTCACGGCTTGTTGACTGTCGGCAGGATGACACTCCGCCGGCCGATAGTGGCTGGCTCGATGGTGGGTGCTCCGCGACGATGATGCCAACCGGGGGAGGCGCGGCCGGTCGGTGCAACTGCCGACCTGCCTACCTGTCGTCCTACCTGCCTGCCGTCGGTGGGCCCTACCGAGCGGGCAGCAGCCCGGGTCCGGTCCGTCATCCCGACATAGTGATGTTCCACGGAAAGGAGGGGAATGATCGAGGCGCAAGGGCTCACCAAGCGGTACGGACGTACGGTCGCCGTCAACGACCTGTCCTTCACGGTGCAGCCCGGCAAGGTGACCGGCTTCCTGGGGCCGAATGGTGCGGGAAAGTCCACTACAATGCGGATGATCCTGGGGCTCGATAATCCGAGCGCAGGCCAGGTCCGTATCGACGGTAAGCGATATGCCGAGCTGAAGGAACCACTCCGCCAGGTCGGATCGCTGCTGGAAGCGAAATGGGTGCATCCCAACCGCTCCGCCCGCTCGCACCTGCGGTGGATGGCCGCGGCGAACCGAATTCCCGGGAAGCGGGTCGACGAGGTCTTGGAGATCGTTGGGCTCACCCCGGTCGTCGGCAAGCGGGCGGGTGGCTTCTCGCTCGGGATGGCACAGCGTCTCGGGATCGCGACGGCCCTGCTGGGTGACCCGCAGGTCCTTCTCTTCGACGAGCCCGTGAACGGGCTGGACCCGGAGGGAATCCTCTGGATTCGCCAGTTCATGCATCGACTTGCGGACGAGGGGCGGACGATCTTCGTTTCCAGTCATCTGCTGTCCGAGATGGCGCTGACCGCCCAGGAGCTCGTCGTCATCGGTCGCGGGCGGCTGATCGCCCAGACCAGTACCCATGCCTTCATCGACATGGCGTCCGAGTCGGCAGTCCGGGTCCGCGGGCCGGAGATGGAGCGGCTGCGTGGCGTGCTGACCGGTCAGGGCCTCGCGGTTCGGGACGCCGCCGCCGACGACGGTGGTCCGGCGGCGTTCCTCGTGTCGAACAGCAGCACCGAGCAGGTCGGCGAGCTGGCCGGTCGGATCGGGCTGGTCCTGCACGAGCTGGCGGCGCAGCGCGGCTCGTTGGAGCAGGCGTTCATCCAGCTGACCGGCGGCGAGGTGGAGTGCCACGCCGGGACGCCGGGGCCGGGCGCCAGCCGGTCGGCGACAGGTGCTCCGCCGGGGCCCGTGCCGGCGGGAACTGCTGCCGGTCCGCTGGCCGGGACACCTCGCCAGCCGGTCGACGGTGGTGTGGGTGCCGGTGGCGGTCCGTCGGCCTCGGCCGAGGCGGCACGAGGGGGGACTGGACGATGACCCTGCTCACCGTCGAGCGGATCAAGCTGTTCTCGACCCGCTCACCGTGGTGGTGCATGATCCTGGCGACCGCGTTCACCGTACGGCTGACCTCGATCTTCGCGGCGGCGACCAACGGTGACGACCTCGCCAGCCTCACCCCGAACGTCACCCAGTTTGCCTACAACTTCGGCCTTGTGGTGATGATGGTGATGGCCACGTTGGCGGTCACCACCGAATACCGCTTCAGCACGATCCGGTCCACGTTCCTCGCGGTGCCCACCCGGACGCCGGCACTGCTCGCGAAGGCTGCCGTCGTCTCCCTGCTCGCGGGGATCGTCGGCGAGATCACCGCCATCGCCTCCTGGGGCGTCGCCAAGCTGATCAAGCCGGATGCCCCCCTGGCTCTGGACACGGCGCAGGAGTACCGTAACGTTTTCGGTGTCGGTCTGGTCTACTTGTTCGCGGCGATTTTCGCGCTGGCTCTGGGGCTGATCATCCGGCAATCGGCGGGCGCGATCGTGATTACGCTTGTCTACCTGTTCCTCGGAGAGAGCCTGCTGCCGGCGATCCCCCGGATCGGTGACCATATCCAGCACTGGCTGCCGTTCACCACCGGTGACAATTTCATCGTCGCCGGGCAGGTGGAGCGTTCCAACGGCCCGCCCGTGGTCGAGGGGATGCCGTTCGGCCCCTGGGGCTCCCTCGCTTACTTTGCCGCGATCTGCCTCGGCCTGTTCGCCATCGGGCTCGTCTTGGCCAAGCGTCGGGACGCCTGAGCCCACCCGAGGTGCGATCTCCATCGGCATGAGCTCTGAAGCCGTGGTTATCTGAGTATCTGTGATCATCAGAGTACCTGAACGCACCGGCGGGTTGCCTTCAGGCCTGGAGCCGCGGTCCACCGGTCGCCCCGACGTGGGCGACCGGTGGACCGCAGGTCAGGCGCCAGGGCCCCACAGGTCCCGACCGGCGCGGGCCCGCTCCTGGGCCTTCATGCGAGCCTCGTGGACGTGGCGCATCCTACCGGTGAGCCGCAGCCGGACCTGTTCGTCCACGGCGACGAAGGGGCGGTAGTAGATGTCGTCGTACTCCTCGGTGATCTGGAAGGTCCACCGCCCGTCGAGGACGTTGCGTCCGTGCAGCTCCCGGCGTACATAGGCGGCCATCTTGGCGTGTCCGGCGTCCTCCAGACCGCTAATCGCCTCCGCGAGGATCAGATCGGCCCGCCCGGAGAGTTGATGGAACTCGTAGAGCGCCCCGCGGGCCCGTTCAACCCACTCCAGCGCCTCGCTGAGCTTGCCGACCGCGTCAGCGGTCGTGTCGTCGAGGTCGGGCTGCGTGCGGTCGTCCTCTCGGCGGCCCCCGGCCGGACGATTCCCGCTCATCCGGTCGGTTCGACTGCTGTCAGCCCGACTGCTGTCGGTTCGACCCCGGCGGGTGTGTCTGCTCACCCTGACGGGATGCCCCGGCGGTGTCGGGTCACACCGACCTGCCGCCTCGCGCCGGGAACGACTACGAGAACCACCGGACCGCCTCTGTGGCTCTGGCGGGCAGGTATCCATTCAGGGGTGCTGGAACCTGCATCCCTGAATGGATACGTACAATCATGAGCACAGGAATTCTGGCACCGGGTATCTCGCGTCGGCGGTCGTGCATTTCGGCCGGGCCGAGGCCATCCAGGCCGCGCGGCCGTGTCCTGGACGCGGCCTGTGTCGCGCACCCGGAGCGGTTCGTGAACCGGCCTCCGGTCCCGCCGCCGCTCCCGAAGCCGGCCGGGATCAACCGGAAGCCCGACGAGGCTGAGCCGGCCGACTCGGGTGTTCCCGAGAGATCGGAAATCGTTCCACAAAAATCACAATTAGGCTAATTCACAAAATATCTTACCTCAAAGATCTTGACAAGTTCCGTTCTGTCCCGCGCCAAGATCTTGGCTCAGGAATCCTGACCTGAAGGTTGGGTTTTCTGGATCTTGGTGGGGGGTTGGGAAGATGTTTGAGATCGTTGGTCAGACGATTCTTCGTAGCGGTCGGGGTCCCGGGCGTTGGGGGGGTGTGCGCCGGTCGATACACCGGACCATGGTGCTGATGGTTCAGTAGATGAGGGGTTCGGCCGCGACGAGCAGCATTATCACGAAAGTCGAGTCGTATTGGCCGTGCTCTCACGGAGAGTTCGGATTGGCGTAGTTCGGTGCTTGGTAGCCTGCGAGCATGTCGGTGTCGGAGCTTTCGGCGAGCAGTCAGAACTATCTGAAGGTGGTCTGGAGTCTTCAGGAGTGGTCCGGGGTGCCGGTGTCGCCTTCGACACTGGCAGCGAAGGTGGGGGTGAGACTGTCGACGGCGTCGGACGCGGTGCGCAAACTTACTGAGCAGGGTCTGCTGGAGCACGCGCCCTACGGGGCAGTGTCACTGACAGAGAAGGGGCGGGTGCATGCGGTGGCGATGGTGCGCCGCCACCGGTTGATTGAGTCGTTCCTGGTGCAGGTGCTGGGGTATCGGTGGGATCAGGTGCATGATGAGGCCGAGACGCTGGAGCATGCGGTGTCGGACTTCATGGTGAACCGGATCGACGAATACCTCGGCCATCCCACCCGCGACCCACATGGTGATCCGATCCCGGGCTCGGAC
This sequence comes from Frankia sp. CcWB3, assembly GCF_977927595.1. Lineage (NCBI taxonomy): Bacteria > Bacillati > Actinomycetota > Actinomycetes > Frankiales > Frankiaceae > Frankia > Frankia sp. CcWB3. The sequence goes on along the minus strand of NZ_CDWRCK010000211.1, from coordinate 2,185 downwards.
GGCACGGTGCGGGTACCGGATGCGGTCCTGCTGTCTCGGATCGGGCCGGGCGCGCACGCGCGTGTGGAGCGGATCTCGGACGCGGACGCGGGCCTGTTGCAGTTCTTCGCCGAGCGTGGGATTGGCATCGGTACCGTGCTGGAGGTGCGAGCCGGGGCACCGTACTCGGATTCGGTGGAGGTGGTTGTGGAAGGCCGCGATGAGGCGGTGTGGCTCTTGGCCGGTCGGCGACGGACGCTGTGTGCGTCACGGTGAGCTCCTCGGGGCCGGCTCCGCTGCGGGAGGCCGGCCCGGGACACGGGTGCGAGACCACGGCCGAGGCGGGCCGCGACGGATTAATGAACTAGCTTCCGAGCGGCCCACCTACCTTCGAAAGGGTGAAGAAGGCGGTTTCCGAGTGGTGCCAGTGTGGTGAGCCGAGGTTCCTCCTGATCGCTGGGTCTCGGGTCGGCTGCGGGTCAGCTCGCTGAGACGAACTCCCGGTGCCGCCGAGCGAGCAGTCGTTTGCCAAGCAGCCCGTGGCGGGGGCTGAACAGGTAGACGAGTGCAAACACGACGCCCTGGACGACGACGACGAGCCCGCCGGAGGACGCGTCGAGCCAGTAGCTGAGATAGATCCCCATCGTCGAGCTCGCGGCCGATATCGCCGGGGCGATGACGAGCATACGTCCGAAGCGGTCGGTGAGCAGGAAGGCGGTGGCGCCAGGGATGATCATCATCGCCACGACGAGAATCACCCCGACCACCTGCAGTGCGACCACGGCGGTGAGGGCGAGCAGGCCGAGCAGCAGCGTGCCGAGGAACCGCGGCGACAGGCCGATAGCGTGGGCGTGAGTCGGGTCGAACGCGTACAGCGTCAGGTCACGCCGCTTCAGCACAAGGATGACGAACGCGACAGCAGCGAGGATTCCGATCTGGATGAGGTCCGCGGTGGAGACGCCGAGGATGTTGCCGAAGACGATGTGGTTCAGGTCGGTCTGGCTCGGGGTGATCGAGATGAGGACGAGTCCGAGCGCAAACAGGGTGGTGAAGACGATCCCGATCGCGGCGTCTTCTTTCACCCGGCTGGTTCCGCGGATCGTCCCGATGAGCGCGACAGAGAGGAACCCGAACACGAGCGCACCGATCGCGAACGGTATGCCGAGGATGTAGGCGATCACGACCCCGGGCAGGACGGAGTGAGAGACCGCGTCACCCATCAGCGACCAGCCGACGAGCACGAGCCAGCACGACAGGAGGGCACAGACGACAGCAGCGATCATGGTGGTGGCAAGAGCCCGGACCATGAAGTCGTACTGCAGCGGATCCAGGAGCAGATCGAGCGGGTTCATGCGACGTACTTCTGCTCGAGCACGTCGAGTCCGAACGCGCGGGCGAGGTTCTCCGGTCTGAGCGTCTCGGTCACGGAGCCGTGGAACAGCACTCGGCGCAGCAGCACCGCCTCGTCGGCCAGCTGTGGCAGGGCGTGAAGGTCATGGGTGGAGACCAGGATGGTACGGCCGTCCGCGGCGAGCTCCTTGAGTAGTCGGACGATGGTGGCTTCGGATTTCTTGTCGACCCCGGCGAAGGGTTCGTCCAGGAGCATGATCTGCGCATTTTGGGCGATGCCGCGGGCGACGAACGCGCGTTTCTTCTGCCCGCCGGAGAGCTGTCCGATTTGCCGGTCCGCGTACTCGGTCAGCTCCACACGCTCCAGCGCCTCGGACACCGCCGTGTGGTCGGCCGGGCGCGCCCGGCGGGTGAAGTTCTGGTGGCCGTAGCGGCCCATCATCACAACGTCGCGCACGGAGACAGGGAAGGCCCAATCGACCTCCTCGCTCTGTGGCACATAACCCACCAGGCCCTGTTTACGCGCCACGGCAGGCTCGGCACCGTCGAGTAGCACGCGTCCCCGGTCGGGGCGGACTATACCCATGACCGACTTGAACAGCGTCGACTTGCCGGATCCGTTCATCCCGATCAACCCGGCCACCCGCCCCGGCTCGACGGTGAGGGACACGCCGTCGAGGGCGAGGACCCCGCCGTAACGGACGACGACCTCCTGAACCTGGATCGCCGCGGTCACGAGGTCCGCCCGGTGAGCCCGTTGATAATCGTGGTCGCGTCGTAGCGGATCAGGTCGAGGTAGGTCGGTACCGGCCCGTCGGCCTTGGAGAGAGAATCGACATAGGGGACGTAATGAAGT
>NZ_CDWRCK010000210.1:2872-7726 GCF_977927595.1 Frankia sp. CcWB3 | reverse complement strand
ACAGACGTACAGGGAGTTACCGGGCTCATGGGAGTTACCGGGTCGGCTGTAGGGCAGGCTCGGTCCCGGTAGCCATCGGCGGGGTCGTGGCCGTGAGCGCGGAACCGGCCCCGCCGGGTCACCGGTCGGAGCGCCACAGCCGCCGGAACAGCTCGTAGTTCTCCCACGGCTGCGCCGTAGCGGCGCTACCCTGGCGCGGGACAGGCGACGGGCGGACGAACGTCACGGACGCTCCCGGGGCGCGGCGGTGTCGAGCAGCCGCGCGAGCCGTCAAGGCGAACCCGGCATGAGGCCCGCGGCGCAGGGAGGATTCCGACGATGACAGGCGGCTTCGCCCACCAGGCGAACCGGGTCGCCCCGGCCCGGACGCTGCCCACCCTCGACATCGCTCCCTTCCGGACCGGCGCCACGAACCGAGGTGAGTTCCTCGCCGCCCTGCGCGAGGCCTGCCACGGCCCGGGGTTCTTCTACCTGACCGGACACGGCGTCCCGGCCTCGCTCACCACCACGATCCTCGACGTGAGCCGCCGGTTCTTCCAGCTGCCCGAGGCGTCGAAGCTGGAGATCGAGAACATCCACTCGCCGCACTTCCGCGGGTATACCCGGCTCGGGCACGAGATCACCCGGGGCCGCCCCGACCTCCGCGAACAGATCGACATCTCCGATGAGCGCCCGGCCCGTGACCTCGGCCCCGACGATCCGGTCTACCTGCGCCTCGACGGTCCCAACCAGTGGCCCGCGGCCCTGCCCGAGGTGCGTGACACCGTGCTCGCCTACATGGCGGAGCTGGGCCGGCTGGGCCGGATGCTGGTCCGGGCGTTCGCCGAGTCGCTGGGCCTGCCCGCCGACCACCTCGACCAGACCTTCGCCGACGAGCCGCGCTCGCACCTGAAGCTGATCCGGTACCGACCGGCGCCGCCCGGCTTCGGCGACGGCTACGACCAGGGAGTCGGGGCGCACAAGGACGGCGGCTTCCTCACGTTCGTCCTCCAGGACCACGTCCGCGTGCTCCCGGAGCGGGCCCCGGCCGGCGGGCCGGGCGAGCCGGGCGAGCCGGCGGTGGGGGCGGCCGGCCTGCAGGTGGCGGACGGGGCCGACGGCTGGATCGACGCGGTCCCGGAACCCGGCGCGTTCGTCGTCAACATCGGCGAGATGTTCGAGCTGGCGACGCGGCGCTACTACCGGGCGACCGTGCACCGGGGCGTCAGCCCACCATCGGGCCACGAGCGGGTGTCCGTGGCGTTCTTCTTCGGGCCGCGGCTGTCGGCCACCCTGGAACCGGTTCCGCTGCCGGGCGAGCTGCTCCGGCAGATCACCGACGCGCCCCCGCCCGATCCGCACAATCCGGTCTTCGCCCAGCACGGGGTGAACACCCTCAAGAGCTGGCTACGCAGCCATCCCGAGGTGGCGCGGCGCTACTACGCCGACGCCGACGCCGAGCACCCCAAAGGACCCAAAGGAAAAGCCCTGTGACGACGATCCCCCCGGGTCGGAGCTTCGAGACCCGGCAGCTCCACGCCGGAGCCGCCCCGGACCCGGCGACCGGCGCGCGCGCCGTGCCGATCTACCAGACGACCTCCTTCGTGTTCGACGACACGCGGCACGCGGCCGAGCTGTTCTCGCTGGCCGAGGTCGGCTTCACCTACACCCGGGTCGTCAACCCCACGCAGGACGTCTTCGAACAGCGCATCGCGGATCTGGAGGGCGGGGTCGCGGCCCTGGCGACCGCCAGCGGCCAGGCCGCCCAGTCCCTGGCGGTGCTGAACCTCGCCGCCGCCGGGGCGCACCTGGTGTCGTCGACCTCGCTGTACGGCGGGACGTACGCGCTGTTCAGGAACACGCTGGCGGAGTTCGGGATCGAGACCACCTTCGTCGACGACCCGGACGACCTCGACGCCTGGCGCGCGGCGATCCGGCCGAACACCGCCGCGCTCTACGGCGAGACCATCGGCAACCCCCGTGGGAACGTTCTCGACGTCGCCAGGATCGCCGAGGTGGGGCACGCCGCGGGGGTACCGCTGATCGTGGACAACACCCTGGCGTCGCCGTACCTGAGCCGCCCTCTCGAACACGGCGCCGACATCGTGGTGCACTCCGCCACCAAGTTCATCGGCGGGCACGGGACGTCGATCGGCGGTGTCATCGTCGACGGCGGGCGTTTCGACTGGGGCAACGGCCGTTATCCGCGGTTCACCACACCGGATCCGGCCTACCACGGCCTGGTCTTCCTCGACGCGTTCCCAGAGACCGCCTACATCGTGCGGGCCCGCGCGCGGCTGCTGCGCGACCTGGGCCCGGCCCTGTCCCCGATGAACGCCTTCCTGCTGCTCCAGGGGCTGGAAACGTTGTCGCTACGGATGGAGCGGCACAGCGCGGGCGCGCTGCGGGTGGCACAGTGGTTGTCCGAGCGGGACGAGGTGATCTGGGTCGCCTACCCGGGCCTGGCGTCGAACCGCTGGTATCCGGCGGCCCGGCGCTACCTGCCCGATGGTGCCGGCGCCGTGCTGGCCTTCGGTATCCGCGGTGGTGGCGCCGCCGGGCGGGCGTTCATCGAGGCCCTCGAACTGCACAGCCATCTCGCCAACGTCGGGGACGTCCGCTCGCTGGCAATTCATCCGGCGTCCACGACCCACGCCCAGCTCACCCCCGCCGAGCAGGCCGACAGCGGGGTGAGCGAGGAGCTGATCCGCCTGTCGGTCGGCATCGAGGGGGTCGACGACATCCTGGCCGACCTGGAGAAGGGCTTCCGCGCGACCAAGGGGCGCTGACCGGATTCAGCATCCGCCGCACTGCGAAGAGCCCAGTATTTCACTAGCTCTATCGACAAACTCTACTTACCCCACTAAGTTTGCCTACTAGGTTTGTCAGATCAGCCGCTTGGCTGATGGTTGACCGAGCTGTCACGAGCGCCAACGTTCAGCCCTGGCTTGTTGACCGGCAACCCTCGTTCGCGAAGGGGTGCCCCGGATGAGGACACGGCCGTGCCCCCGGGTGCGGCAAGCGCGGGCCCGTACTCCCGGGCCTGAGCCGAGGGAGCTATGAAGCGAGCCGCTGGCGGTGCAGGGGGTTCGCCGCGCCGCGCGCCGGGCCCGCGTCCTCGAACTGATCGAGCAGGTCGGGCTGGACGAGAGCGTGCTCGACCGCCGGCCGCGCCAGCTGTCGGGGGGCAGCGCCAACGGGTCGCGATCGCCCGGGCGCTCGCCCCGCGACCGCGGGTCATCATCTGCGACGAGCCGGTCTCCGCCCTCGACGTCTCCATCCAGGCGCAGGTGCTCGACCTGCTGGCCGATCTGCAGGCGCGGCTGGGGATCTCCTACGTCTTCATCTCCCATCACCTCGGCGTGATCTACCACGTCAGCGACCGGGTCCTGGTGATGAAGGACGGGCGGGTCGTGGAAGCCGGAGACGTCGAGGAGCTGTTCGCAAACCCCCGCCACGAGTACACCCGCAGCCTGCTCGCCGCGCTCCCCACCCTCGACGGCGCGGCGCTGCGCCCCCGGCCCGCCGACGACGGTGCCGCCGGACAGCCACAGTGAGAGACGAGCCGACCGACCTGAAAGGTTCGCGATGAGTGAGATCCCATTGGCCGTCCTCGACCTCGTCCCGGTCAGTGATGGCGGCACGAACGGCGAAGCACTGCGCAACACCGTCGATCTGGCCCGGCGGGCGGAGGAATTCGGGTACGAACGCTACTGGTTCGCGGAACATCACCTCAATCCCGGCGTCCTCGGCGTCTCCCCCGCCGTCGCCATCGCCCTGGTGGCCGGAGCGACGAGGACCATCCGGCTCGGGTCGGCCGGGGTGCAGGCCGGACACCGCACCCCGCTGTCGGTGGTTGAGGAGTTCGGCCTCATCGACGCCCTGCACCCGGGCCGCCTCGACCTCGGGATCGGACGCTCGCCCAGCCGGCCGGCCCCCGGGCCCGGCGGGCCGGTGAACGACCCGGCAGCCGAACGAAGCCTGATCTCGGCGGCGGCGGCCTACTCCGCCGGGCTCGGCGGGGCGGACCACAGCATCGAGCAGCGGGCCGAGAACGGCCTGCTGATCCCCAATCGCTACGACTTCCGCGGGCTGCTCGGCTCGTCGCGGCTGGGGCTGATGCTGTCGCTGCTGCAGCAGCCGAGCGCCTACACCCCGGACTACGCCGAGCAGATCGACGACGTCCTCGCGCTGCTGCGCGGAACCTATCGCTCGGCCGACGGCCTCCAGGCGCACGCCTACCCCGGTGAGGGCGCGAACGTGCAGGTCTGGATCCTCGGGGCATCCGGCGGATCGAGCGCCGCCGTCGCCGGCGAGCGCGGGCTGCGGTTCGCGGCCTCCTACCACCACAGCCCCAGCACCGTGCTCGATGCCGTCGACGCCTACCGGGCCGCGTTCCGGCCGTCGGCGGAACTCGCCGAGCCGTACGTGTCGGTCTCGGCGGACGTCATCGTCGGGGAGGACGATGCGAGCGCCGCACGGCTGGCCGCCGGCTACGGCCTGTGGGTCCGCAGCATCCGTTCCGGCGCCGGGGCCATCCCGTTCCCCAGCCCGGAGCAGGCCGCGGCGCACGCCTGGAGCAACGCCGACCGCGCGCTCGTCGAGGACCGGGTCACCACCCAGCTCGTCGGGTCCCCGCGAACCGTCGCCGACCGGCTCGAGCAGCTGGCCCAGGCGACCGGAGCCGACGAGCTCGCCATCACCACGATCACCCACCAGCACGCCGGCCGGGTGCGGTCCTACGAGTTGCTCACCAAGGAGTGGCGCCGACGCCGGGCGTGAGTAGGCCGGGATCGCACCTGCCCAGGTCTCCCCGGCCTCATCCGGCCTCATCCGGCCTTTCCCGGCCTCCCAGGCCTCTCCTGACCTCCCTGA